>NZ_JAUBSF010000005.1:0-72049 GCF_036704615.1 Microcoleus sp. K4-B3 | reverse complement strand
CATCACCGGCATCAAATTTAACGACACCGACGGCAACGGCACTCAAGCAGCCGGAGAACTTGGCGTCGCCGGAGTGACTGTTTTCCTCGACACAAACGGTGACGGCATCCTTGGTGCCGGAGAAACTTCGACAACCAGTGATGCTAACGGCAGCTTTACTTTCCCCAACTTGGCCTCGGGCGCTTACAACGTCCGGGAAGTTGTACCGGCCAACAGCCAGCCAACAACTCCCAACCCGGTTTCGGTGACTCTGGCAGCAGGTCAAACTACTCCTGCTACAGTTAATTTCGGCAACCAAGCAATACCTATTCCAACTCCGACTCCAACTCCGACTCCAACTCCGACTCCGACTCCGACTCCGACTCCGACTCCGACTCCGACTCCCATTCCCACTCCCAGTCCTACTCCCGTGCAACAAGGCAGCATCAGCGGTCTTAAATTCAACGACGGCAACGGCAACGGCACTCAGGAATCGGAGGAAACCGGTCTTTCGGGATGGCAAATTTTCCTCGACGCTAACGGGAACAACTCTTTAGATTCGGGCGAAACTGCTGTTACCACTGACAGTTCTGGCAATTACAGCTTCAACAACCTCAATCCCGGCACTTACAACGTGCGGGAAGTGCAGCAGACTGGTTGGACGCAAACGACTACTAATCCCGCGCCGATTAATCTCGGTAGTGGCGAAAGTCAATCGAACGTTAATTTCGGCAATTTCCAAAATATTAGCATTAGCGGCAGCAAGTTTAATGACCTGAATAACAATGGGGTTTTGGACACTCAAGAACCGCTGTTGCCGAACTGGCAAATCTTCCTAGATGCTAACAGTAACGGCAGTTTAGATACTGGCGAAATTAACAATTTGACCGATAGTTTAGGCGGCTACACTTTCGCTAATTTAGGGCCGGGAACTTATCAAGTTCGGGAAGTTAATCAACCGGGTTGGACGCAAACTACTGCCAATCCTGCTGATATTATTGCTGTCAGCGGCACGAATGTTAGCAATATTAACTTTGGGAACTTCTTAGCCCAAATCCAACCACCACCACCACCACCGCAAGAAGGACAAGATGCTGAGTGCATTTGTGAACAAATTGTTTTGCCCAGCATTGGCAGTGTTCGCGGCCCGAGTTCTGTCACTAATACCCGCAACGGTACTAACGGCAGCGACACTATTCTCGCCAGCAATAACGATGACGAAATCAACGGCTTTAACGACGACGATTTGTTGGCCGGGTTGCGGGGCAATGATAATATTTACGGCGGACTTAACAGTGCTTTCCCGGTTGGCCCAGATATAGACAGGGACTTGGTGTTTGGCAATGAGGGTAATGATTATCTCAACGGGGTTGCTGGAGATGATTTAATCTTTGCGGGCAAGAACGACGATGTTGTTTACGGCGGCAAAGATGACGACATTATTTTTGGCGACCAAGAAAGCGATACTTTAATTGGCGACCAGGGTAACGATATTATCTACGGGGGAACTATTAACCCCTTCGACCCGGATTTGACTGGCAATGATTTGGTCTTCGGTTTGGTGGGCGATGACTTCCTCAGCGGGGAGAAAAATCAAGATACGATCGCAGGCGGTGACGGTGATGATACAGTGCGTGCGGGCAAGGGCGATGACTTAGTTTTCGGCCAATTGGGCAGCAATCTTCTATTTGGCGATGAAGGCAGCGATACTATCTGCGGTGGCGAGGGGGAAGATACAGTGTACGGGGATATTGGTAGTCCTCTTCCCATTGGTTCTGCTGGCGGACAAGACCAAATATGCGGCGGTTTGGGCAACGATTTGCTGTTTGGCAATGAAGGTCAGGATACCGTTAACGGGGAGACTGGGAACGATACTCTTTACGGCGGTAAGGATGAGGATAGTTTGCTTGGCAGTGCTGGGGACGATTTCTTGTTTGGAGATCAAGGGAATGATACTCTGATTGGAGGTACGGGGAACGATCGATTTATGTTGGGCATTGACCTCGGCAGCGAGACTATTGTAGACTTTCAATACGGTCTCGATTCGATCGGCTTAATGGGTGGTCTGAATTTCTCGCAACTGAGCATTGTTGCGGAGAATAGTTCTACTCTGATCCGAGTTACTGGTTCCGGTCAACTTTTGGCAACTCTCAGCAATGTGCCTGCAAGCGTGATTACTGCCACAGATTTTGCTCTCTTGTAGTGCGATCGAGCTAATTAATTAGGTAAGAATATTGTAGGGACGATTGATTAATTGTCCCTACAATTTTAGGATGGTATTTATATTAAGTCTCAGCGATCGCCATACCTGAGAGTCTGGGAGGTTGACGAATATGTGCACTGGGAATTCTAGTTTTGGGTAAACTTGTCCCTAAAGGATTGGGATGCTTTCGTAACTATCGGCCTATATTCCGCTTCATGCTATCGAGTTCTTCGTCTGCTTCCCAGCGTTGAAACTTTTCTTCTAAAGGATCGGCTGCATTAAAACTGTTATAATTTGAACTCTGATTCCAACCCTTTGTATCCCAATTCTGCTCTGTTTTAGTGGTAGTGCGAGTTGCAGCTTCTGCTGCTTTTGCTCGGACTTCTTTGCGACGCAATTGAATTTGGCGGTACAGTTCTTTGGCTTTTTCAATCCGTTCTTTGCAGCCTTGCATTTGACCCCAGCGCTGATTTCCCTGACGCAGCAAAGCAGCTTGCCGCTCTTGGGCAGCTTGAGCTAAATCGAGCCTTTGAGCCGCTTTAGCTTTGTTGATTCGATCGTTCCAGCGCTGAATTTCTTGGGCGGCGGAGAGAATTTCTGATTGCAGTTTTTTCTCTTGTTTCTGGATATCGAGAATCAGTCGCAGAGTGTCTTCTTCTTGTTCCTTCAGTTGTTCTTCTATTGCCTGCAATTCCAGATGGGGATTGCTGCGCAAAAATTCTTCTAATCTGGTTTCTAGAAAGCGGCTGAAATCGTCAAATAAGCCCATTTGTTATTAGTCCTATGTTATTGGTTATTTGTTATTTGTTATTTGTTATTTGTTGTTAGTTGTTAGTTTTTCGCAGTTGAGATTCCCCAGTGATTAATTTATTAGCTACTAACAACTGACAACTGACAACTGACAACTAACAACTAACAACTGACTAATTAAAATTTCTGCCCGACAAAAACCGATCGCACATCTCCTCCCTTGCGGATAACTGCTTCTTGATTTTTGATTTCTGCCAGGGTCCAACCGCTAGCGCCAATGCTTTCGCCGACATAAATTCTGCGGGCTACACCGTCTACTTCAAACAAAGCGGCCGATCGGTCGCCCAACTCCAAAATCCCTACCAGCGTGTGCGCGGAAGTCGGGGCGCTGCTGACGGCCGGTGCGGATTGCTCGGGCGCGGGCGCGGATTGCTGGGCTGCTGGCGCTGGTGCCGGTTCGGTTTCGCGAGCCAAAATCTTCGGCTGGGGAGAATCAGAGGGGGAAGGGGAAGCGGCGAGGGGAGTTCGAGTGCCTGCAGCGGCGATCGCGCGACCGGAGGCTGGAGCCGCCGGCGAGGGGGAAACTGCGGCGGTTTGAGGAGCAGCCGGAGCAGCCGGAGCAGCCGCTACCGGAGCAGCCGGAGCCACAGTCACCTGAGCGGGGGGAGGGATGACTACGATTTGGGGTGCAGGTGCTCCCGGCTGCGCGCCGGCTTGTTCTAGGGCATCAGCGATGCGGTTGACTGCTGTCGAAAGACCTGCGGTTGCGGGCGGCGCGCCGGAAATTGAAATGCTCGGCAACGTCCCAGGGGTGGCAACTCCAGGAACTCCTGCAAGTTGCGGGTTGGGCTGGGGTGCTTTTTTTTGTTCGATCGCTTCTAGCGAGCGCTGCACGTATTCGACAAACGGGGTGTCTGGTGCTGTTTTGCCACTTGCTACCGGCCTCTCTGGTGCGGGGGCTGCGGGCAAGCGCACCAGTCCCGACCTGCTTGCCAGCCACAAGCCCATGACTAGCAGCAGCGACCCAAATGCTGCTCCGAGCAGGATTCGGTCGAATGATTGTTTGGACTGCTGTTTTTGGGTTGTTTCTAGGGCGACTTGGCGGGCGATCGCTTCTACGTCTTTTTCGGCTCGCTGCGGCTGGGGCGCCAACGGCGACAAAACTATTTGAGGTACCGAGATCGACTTGAGCGCCACGAATTCTGGCGCTACCGGCTCGGCTGGCAGTCCGCCACTGCCGTCGAATGCTCGATCGACTCCTTCAAACAGTTCGTCCATCAACCGATCGGCGTAGGACTCTACTGCCACTGCTTCGGCTGGCACTGTTTCGACGGTCGCAACCACGGCGATCGGATCTGACGCTGATTCCAAAGACATCTGTTTGGCGATTACTTTTTGAGACATAGTTTTCTGTTTGCTCCCGCTCCTCGACAACCCTGAGATTCTCAACTTCAGACTTCTACAGGATACTTGTGATGTTGACCAATTCTTGGCTCAGAACAGGTCAATTGTATCTCACCCATCACCATATTTTTAGTCCTCGGCCAACTTACTTTGCCCGATCGACTTTTGTTTTACGTGTTTTCCGCTTTTTCGGCTGCCAGTCTTACTTGCTTACCCTGACTTTTAGTGGATATTCTACTGCTTTTGTCAACCCCACCCTCCGGGCCTTCACAGTTTGGGACACACAGCTTTACTTGAGGCTCTCGCAAAAAAGCGGGTTTTTTGCCGCTGTTTCCGCTGGATATTGCAGCTTTGAAAAGGATTTCAGACTTTTACCAGTCTTAAGTTTGTTGGTCAGTTTGCTTGACAGTAGTAACAAGCTCCAGATTTTCTGATAACTCATGGCTGCAACAGTGGTAACAACCGCTGTAATTCCCCACAAGCTGCCTGAAGCGATCGCGGCGCATCTTCTGGTAAGCTCTGAGAATAACATCGATCGGCTAAATCCTCAACAGCGGTTTTGCAAACAGCCTCATTTTTCTCAAATCTTGCATAAGCAGCCTCCTCATTCACAGTTTCTCCCTGCAAATAGTGTATCCAAGTCTCAATATTGCGCTTGGGAACAAAAATCGCGATCGCCTCATTCGATTGCCTCTTTTCCTGAGCATTTTCATCAAGGACACTAGCTAACTCATTAAGTCTTGCTTCCAGCGTACCCGTATCTGCATCAATTAACACAACTAATCCAATCGACACCTGGTTTCTCTTCTGGCGATAAGCTTTCACTTCCACCGGATACTGAGTGCGTACATACTGTTCTCCTGCTTGGCTACCTTTAGGACAAATATTAGCCCGAAATCGACCTGTAAAACCTCGCTTTTTTAGGAAATAACGCGCAAAAACCTCCTGCTGTCTGTCCTCGCAGAGAATGACAATCTGAACTCTAAGCTGACTCATTCAACCATCCCCGTGCAATCAGTTCAGAAACTGGCAATCCCGAATTGTCAGCTACTTCATTGCTAATTCGTTTGACTCGAACAGCAGCATTGCTTTGACGCTCAAACCAATAGCCAATCGGTGAAGCTAAAAGATAGTCAATTAACTCAGGATGGTGAGAAATTAGTAATGCTTGAAGTTTTCCCTCGCTACAAAGGTCATAAAGCTCAATCAGCCAGGGTTGAATTTCTGGCAATGCTAAAAAGTTTTCCGGTTCATCAATCCACAAGGTATATTCTTCAGATTTTGTACCGTAAATCAGCGCGTATAAAGCAACTAATGTTTTTTGTCCGTCCGACAATTCTCTGAGACGATATTCAATTGGCTTGCTGTTATCTGTTTCTCCGGAAAACCGCAGTTTTAACACCAAATTATCTTCGCTTACTCGCTCAAACTTAAAATTTTTGAATCCATCCAAAACATCTCTTAAAATATTTCCAATTTCAGCAACTTTACCTTGGTCTTCAGACAAGTAGCGATACCAAGAAACAAAATTTTCCATCTTAGGAGTCAAACGCATTTGTTCTTGGCTACTTTCATCAACCATCAAGCTGGGTACAACTTGCACGATGATAAATCGCGCCATCCGTTCTCTAAACCAAGTTAACTTCGTGTTGTCGTTTCTTGGCATTAATGAAGGCAGAATAGATTGCGACCAGTCAAACTGGTATTTCGGGCCCGGTGAATAATCATCTCGATAGAGTTGAACTTCGCCGAATTCAAATATCAGTAAAGGCTGGTTATCACAGAGCAGACTCTCGTACCTAACACGACATTTATCTCCATACTCATCGATTTGTAATTGATATGTGTAGCAGCCGTCATTACCGAGAATTTCTAACTCGAAACGCTGAATTTTTAAGATTTGCCAGCGGGTGAAGTCCGCAGGTTTGAAAATTCCTTCTACCTTACTGTCGCCGCTGACCAATGCTTGGATTTTCTGCAACACCTCAAAAACTGTTGATTTACCCGAGCCGTTAGCACCGAGAAATAGATTAATTGCATCAAAGTCAAGTTCAAAGTTTACCAGACAGCGAAAATTGTCAATATATATTCGTTTCAGCATGGGATTTTTTCACTCATAATTCCTCTAGCTCCTGTCATTGTTAACAGGAGCTAAACACAACACTCGAACAACCCAAATTAACCCACCCGTTCCGCCAATTCCAACCAGCGCTCAGTCGCCCGATCGATCTGCTGCGTCAACTGAGCCAAACGATCGGATAACTTCTTCACCTCCGCAAACCCGCTCGGAGCATTGTTAGACAACCTCTTCTCAATCTCTTGTTTCTCAGCTTCCATCTGCGGAATTTGACTTTCTAATTGTTCGTATTCTCGCTTATCATTGAAGGAAACTTTGGTAGATTTTTGAGTTGAACTTGGGGATTTTGAATTGTTAGATTCAGCGGTGCGTGTAAGTTTTTCTTTTTCTTTTTGTCCTTTGATTTCCTTGGCTTCTTCGGCTTTTTTGTAGTCTAAATACACCGAATAATTCCCCGGATACAAGCGCAAATTCCCGCCCGGTTCCAAGGCGAAAACCATGTCGATCGTGCGATCGAGAAAATAGCGATCGTGGGACACCACAATCACGCAGCCGTTAAAATCTTCGAGATAATCCTCCAAAACCGCCAAAGTCTGCACGTCCAGGTCGTTTGTCGGTTCGTCCAAAATCAGCACGTTTGGCGCACTCATCAGCACTTTCAACAGAAATAACCGACGCTTTTCCCCGCCCGAAAGTTTGCTAATTGGTGAATACTGTTGGTTCGGTGGAAACAGAAACTTTTCCAACATTTGAGAAGCGGTAATGATTTCGCCGTCCGCCGTTTGCACCAATTCCGCCACACTTTTCAAGTATTCAATAACTCGCTGATCTTCATTGGGCGTCAAATCCTCTGAATGCTGGTCAAAATAACCGATATGAATGGTTGTCCCAATTTCGACAGTACCCGAATCCGGCTGAATGCGTCCGGTGATGATATCCATCAGCGTCGATTTTCCCGCACCGTTGCTACCAATAATTCCAATCCGGTCTTCGGGAGTGAAATTGTAGGTAAAATCTTTAATTAAAGTGCGATCGCCGTAAGCTTTATTGATATGCAGTAACTCAATCACCTTCTTACCAATCCGGCGGCCCGCTGTCGCAATCTCGACTTTGCCGTTGGCTGTTTTGAATTCCTCTGCTCGCATATCTTTAATGCGATCGATCCGAGCTTTTTGCTTGGTACTGCGCGCCTTCGGCCCCTTCTTCAGCCATTCCAACTCGCGCCGCAATACTCCCGAGAATTTGCGCTGAGTGCTGGCGGCGGATTCTTCAGCTAAGGCTTTTTTCTCCAAGTAATAAGCGTAATTGCCAGCATAATTGTAAAGGTCGCCGCGATCGATCTCCAGGATGCGATTGGTAACGCGATCGAGAAAATAGCGATCGTGGGTAATCAGCAGCAAAGCACCGCGATAGCCGTTCAAATAATTCTGCAACCACTCCACAGACAGCGCATCCAAGTGGTTTGTCGGTTCATCCATCAGCAACACGTCAGGTTCCGATAAAAGCGCCGTTGCTAAGGCAATTCGCTTGCGGTAGCCGCCGGACAAGTCGGCAATTTTCGCATCAAAATCCTCAATCCCCAACTTGGTCAAAATCAATTTCGCCTTGGTTTCCAAATCCCACGCATCCACCTCATCAATGCGTTCAGACACCGCAGACAGACGCGCCATTAACTTGTCTGTATCGCCTTTGCCGTGGGACAATTGATCGGAAATTTCCTCGTATTCGCGCACTAAAGCCATTTGTTCGCCACTGTCGGCAAATACTTGCTCTAAGACAGTGTGATTTTCGTCTAAATCCGGCTGTTGGGGGAGATAAACAATTGTAGCGCCTGGATTGACCCAGCGATCGCCAGAGTCGATCGACTCCATACCCGCAATCATTTTCAGCAGGGTTGATTTCCCGGAACCATTTGTGCCGATGAGTCCGACTTTATCGCCTTCATCGAGGCTGAAGCTGGCATCTGTCAAGAGTTCCTTGATGCCGAAGTCTTTTTTGATCGATCGCAGAGTAAAAATAGTCATGAGTATATAAAATTATTTACCTAACTTTTGACATCGATAAGCGAATTGCGGTATTTTAAGTTATATCATATATTGTAACGCATCTGCGATACAATTATAGGAACAATCTAGACTACAAAAGTGAAGGTTCCAAATTAATTTCACACTTGACCCTTTGTTTTTCTATGATATCAGAAGTAGCACTATCAAAAAGGCGAGGTTTTCAGTTTATAGAACTGGAAGCAAATAAGGTTGGCATTCTTTTAGTCAAAGCTCCCATTGAATTAAGCAGTCCGGTGATTTCCCAAGTATTTGGTGGCAATTTAGAGCTAAACGTATGGGGTAAGCAGTATCATCCTAGTGATTGCTGGATGTCACTTATATATCAGTATCAAGGACATCCGTGGAGTATAGTTTTTCCAATCAATGTGTGTCTAAATAGCAAGGTTTCTCAGGTGTCTGAGTTATTGAAAACTCGATGCATTTATTTACAGAATGAAGATACATCAGGTTGTTCTGCGTATCAGCTATTTGAGAATGGTAAATGTATTGAAGAGTTCGAGTGGGGGGTAGATTACACCGAAGAGGTTTTTGAGATTTTACCCCAAGAGTTACCGGAATATGCAGAGGAAATGGAAGCGCGGGGTACGCCCATAGCCGACGGTTGGAACCCCAAGAAATGGGATATTTATATTACCAGTGGTACTCATGTTGGTTACAAATTTCGCACTGAAGAATGCACGCTCAAAGTAACTGAAGATAGTTTAAAAGATCCGAGACTTTTTCTGGATTTTCTCCTGCGAAGACAAGATGCTTGGTTGCCTGATTATGAATACATCCCTTGGGGGGAAAATATCAAAGCTGAAAGTGCCAACGCTGACGATTTTGTGCGCGTAGACGGGATCAACAGAACGACTAAAATAGAGAGACCAACTCCACTTAACTGGGACACTTGATATGGTTTCATCCGAACTAATCTTGAGATTGCGAGGGCCAAAATGAAAATAGATCGTATTACAAGCAATCCAAAGCGGATGAACGGGCAACCATGTATTCGCGATCTTCGGCTTACTGTTCGTCGAGTGATTGAGCTGCTAGCAACTTATCCCGATCGAGAAGAGCTACATCAAGAGTTTCCAGAACTAGAGGATGAAGATATCCGGCAATCCCTAGTTTTTGTATCTTCTTACCTTGACGATCGCATCATTGAGCTACCTAATCGCTAGTGAGTTAACTACTATTACAACTGAATAAACCGCTTTTTTACATTATTTCATACAAAACACTAAATTGGGTATGACGAGGAGATTGACAAACAAAAAACCTAGGCGGTAAAATGAGGAAAAAAGCACGGATAATTCTCAAATGAACGATCGATCCTCAGCAGATTTGATATCACCCGCAGAGTTACACCGCCAGCTTAATGACTTACTCAAGCAACTATCACCAGAACGATTACAGGTGCTTGCTGATTTTGCGGCTTACTTAGCAAATGCTGAAAGCGAAGCTGCAACTCAAGAACTTTTGGAAATTTCTGGATTGCTAGAGCGAGTTAAGCAAAATCAAGCAACTCCTAAAACTGATTACACAACCTGGAGAAGTCTTCGCTCCGATGTATGAAGTTCTTCTCCATCCTGATGCTCAAAAGGTTTATGTCAATGCTGACAAAGCCCTAGCGAAGAAAATTGCCCGATGTTTGGAGCAGTTAGAACAAACTCCTCAGTTGCACCCTAACATTAAAGCCCTCAAAGGAGATTATGCAGGGTACTATCGCTACCGAATCGGGGACTACAGAGTGATTTACTCGATCGACGATGAAGTGGTGCAGGTATTTGTTGTGGCGATCGCTCATCGCAGTCAAGTCTATGAACCGTGAGGGCGAGTTAGTCAGCCCAGCAACAAGAGCGATCGATAGCGATCAATTTAATCAGTAAACCATCGACTCCATACCGGCAATCATTTTCAGCAGGGTTGATTTCCCGGAACCGTTGGTGCCGATGAGTCCGACTTTATCGCCTTCATCTAGGCTGAAACTGGCATCTGTCAAGAGTTCCTTGATGCCGAAGTCTTTTTTGATCGATCGCAGAGTAAAAATAGTCATCTGTATAGAAAGTCATTTACCTGACTTAGTTTAACGCAAGTTTGATCGAGTCCGGCTGCATCGATATTGTCTGTCGTTCCGATGAAACTTCTTCAAGCCAAGGGCGAACTCGATTTTTATGAGGATATAAATTTTAATAAATGTTAAGAACAAGTAGGGAAGACGGAGAATTTTCTGTACATTACTTTTGTGAAATAGTAAAAAAAGAAAAGCTTGACATACCTCAGCGATGTTCAGTAAATTAATTATATTATTCAAAATTTTGCATCCTTATGGCCATAACACAGGAACAGTTTGATGCATTAGTAGGAAAGCTGGAAGACTTCTCGAAAAGCAATCCAAAGAATTACCGCTTGCGAGTTGCCCTGTGGGCTACATTAGGATACGCCTATATCTTTCTGGTACTTGCGGGGCTATTGGCATTAATCGGGCTAGTAGTCCTATTTATCGTTTTTAGTCAGCGTATCAATGGTTACATTATCAAGTTAGCTATTTTGTTGCTGGTTCCCGCATGGGTGATTGTGCGATCGCTGTGGGTAACTTTCCCACCTCCCCAAGGTTTGAAAGTCAATCGTCGTCAAGTTCCTCACTTATTCGCCCTAGTTGATGAATTGACAACTAAACTTCAAGCTCCCCGATTCCATAACATCGTGTTGAATCAGGATTTCAACGCAGGAGTCGTTCAAATTCCACGGTTGGGTATCTTTGGTTGGCAGCAAAACTATTTACTTTTGGGACTTCCCTTGATGCAGTCGTTGTCTGTGGAACAACTTAAAGCAGTTCTGGCACACGAGTTAGGGCATCTCTCTGGCAACCATTCCCGCTTTGCAGCATGGATTTATCGAATGCGCAAAACCTGGATGCAGATTTATGAACGATTGCATCAAAGCGATCGGGAGGGGGCAGCAGTTTTGTTTAATCGCTTTCTGGACTGGTATTGGCCTGCTTTTAATGCTTACTCTTTTATCCTGGCGCGGATGAATGAGTACGAAGCAGATCGCTGTGCTGCTCAACTCGCTGGAGCAAAAACTGCGGCTGAGGCTCTCATTAACATAGAAGTAAAAGCTCGTTTTCTGGAAAGTTCTTTCTGGACAGATATTCATAAGCAAGTGGAAAATCAGATCGAGCCACCAGACAATGTTTACTCCTCGATGTTGACCGTGTTGCATAGTCCGATTGCTGAAGAGAAGAACAAGCAGTGGTTAGAGCAGGCTCTTGCACAAAAGACAAATAATTCAGACACCCATCCCTGCCTTACCGATCGACTAAAATCGCTGGGTTATTCGACGGCTAAGGCACAAAATCTATGTAAGCCAGCGACGATACAAATCAGTGCAGCAGAACATCTTCTGGGAACAGCATTACAACAGTTCGCTACCCAGTTCAATCGGGAGTGGAAAGAAGCAGTATCCACACCTTGGCGACAACGCTATGCCTACCTAAAGAAAACTCAGGACGAACTTCAAGCTTTAGAGCAAAAATCACAAATACAGACACTTACCGAACAAGAAGTATGGCAACGAGCCTATTACGCCTTGGAATTGCGAGGTGATGAAGCAGCGCTTCCCTTGTTGCAAGATCTGTTAAAAAATTATCCAGATCATGCAGAAGCAAACTACACTCTTGGGCAAATTTTGTTACAAAAGGCTGAGAATGCAGGTATTGCTTACATTGAAAAAGCCATAGTGAAAAGGATGGATTGGGTCATAGACGGTTGCGACTTAGTTTACAGTTTCTTACGGAAACAAGGTCAAACAGAAGAAGCAGAGAGATATCGCGATCGAGCCGATCAACATTATCAGCTTCTGCTAAAAGGTCAAGAGGAAAGATCGAAAGTGTTCGATTGCGATACATTTAAAACTCACACTCTAGAAGAATCAGAGGTAAATGAATTGAAGCAGCAGCTAGCTGATTATCCGCAGGTTAAAGAAGGTTATCTGGTAGAGAAAGTTGTCACGTATTTTCCCGAAAAGCGCTTCATTGTTTTAGGAATTGTTCGTAAACGAGGTTGGATTGAAAGTGAAGATGCGGATCTAAAGTTAATTGACCTGCTCGCTACCAATGTGCAGTTTCCTACTCAAGCCTATATCATCTCTTTCAGTAACAGCGGTACTGGTAAACTCAAGAAAAAGATTTGTCAGATCGATCGCTCTTTACTTTTTAGATGTTAGTGCTATGAGTAAGGAGGCTGAATAAAAACAGCGATCACCCTACAAATTGACCAAATCACCAAATTCTGCCAACAGTGGCAAATCATCGAACTCTCCCTCTTTGGTTCGATCCTTCGTGACGACTTTCATGCCGACAGCGACATCGATATCCTAGTTGCTTTTGCCCCCACAGCCAACTGGGGTCTACTCGATCGCGCCCAAATGCAGGAAGAACTCGAAGCAGTGCTAAGTAGACGAGTCGATCTAATCAGTAAACGGGCGATCGATCGCAGTTCCAACTGGATTCGCCGTCAAGAAATTCTCTCTACTGCTCAAACTATTTATGTCAAATAACCGCGATCGCGCTTCCATAATCGATCGCTCTTTTTCTTTCAACAACTGCTTCTCCCGTTTTACCCGTTGCGCGATCGGGTATTGATAAGAAGTCGTGCCGATCGGCTGCTTAAACAGATCAGCGAAAAGTCCGTTAAGGTTGTCTGTTTTCAGCCGAGATTAGGCAAGCAAAATGGTAGGCTTTCTTTGTTGGTAAGTGCCAGCGATCGCCGATCGGTATAGCACATCACTGCAACCGACCTTATGCTAAGTTATTTTTGGAATGAGAAGCGATCGCCAGCGCAAGCAGAAAAGGAGGATATACAAAAATGGGTAAAGGTAGGTTAGAAGCGTTCAGCGATGGTGTAATCGCCATTCTCATCACCATTATGGTGCTGGAATTGAAAGTGCCCCATGAACCTGATTTAGCTGCGCTGCGTCCGCTAGTTCCAGTATTTCTGAGCTATGTACTCAGTTTTATTTATCTTGGTATCTACTGGAACAACCACCATCACTTGTTACAGGCGGCTCGGCACGTCAATGGTAATGTTTTGTGGGCTAATCTGCATCTGCTGTTCTGGTTGTCACTCATTCCCTTTGTCACTGGCTGGACAGGCGAGAACCACTTCGCAGCCTGGCCAGTTGCGCTTTATGGCACAGTGCTGTTGTTGGCTGCGATCGCTTACTTCATTCTTACTCGTGTCCTTATTTCTTACCACGGTAAAGATTCCACTCTGGCAATTGCACTTGGGCGAGACTTTAAGGGGAAGGTATCAGTAGTGATTTATGCCGTAGCAATCCTGCTTTCCTTTGTGAACTCGTGGTTTGCTTTCATGCTGTATGTTTTAGTTGCGATCGTGTGGCTTATCCCCGATCGGCGTATTGAGAGAAGTCTGAATTCGTGAAGAATGTTCCAGGAAAAGCCATCGCCAGCCAGCTAACACTTTGCTTTACCAATTACCAATTAACAATTAACAAATGACAATTCATCAAAACGGACTTTTTGTTGAACCTGGTCAAGGTCGTTCTTACTACCTTGGTCAAGACCTCTATACCTTCAAGGCAGTTGGTGAAGAGACAGGTCAAGCCTATGCGCTTTGTGAAGTAATTGTTGCACCTCAAGGCGGTTCACCGCCCCATCGGCACCACCTAGAAGATGAATCATTTTATGTTCAAGACGGAGAGATTGAATTCCAGCTTGACGATCGTACTTTCATGGCCACGGCTGGAACCTTCCTTCATTCACCGAAAGGTCAGCTTCACCGATTTACAAATACGACCGCTACACCGGCTAAGATGATGGTTTGGGTCACTCCTGCTGGCTTTGAGAAATTTATTGCCGAAGTTGGAAAGGCAGTGAATGGTGAGATTACCCTGGGAGCATCCTTGAACCCTGAAGACCTTGACAAAATTCTTACTACTGCTCCCAAGTACGGTATCGAGATCGTACCTCCACCATCCGAGTAGCGATCGTGCGATTTCTTACCGTAAAAAAACAACAACGCAAAGAAGTAAAGAGATAGCTCATAAGCAGTCCAACTTGACTCTACGAATGCTGCTTGAGCAAGATTCTCAAGCAAACTATTTGGTCAATCAGTAAGGAGGCTGAATGAAAACCGCGATCGCCCTGCCAATTGACCAAATCATCAAATTTTGTCAACATTGGCAAATCATCGAACTCTCTTTCTTTGGTTCTGTCCTTCGGGACGACTTTCATGCAGACAGTGACATTGATATCCTAGTTACCTTAGTTCTGACAGCCAATTGGAGTTTACTCGATCGCGCTCAAATGCAGGAATAACTCAAAGCAATCCTCAGCAGACAAGTCGATCTAATCAGTAAACGGGCGATCGAGCGCAGAGTAAAAATAGTCATCATTATATAAGATGATTTACCTAAGTTAGTTTAGCGCTGACCTTCCCACTCCGGCACAAACCAGATTATTTAGAGAATCCCCAAACAAACTTTGTACTCAGGCTAGAGACTTTTTATCTGTTGGCAATAAGCTAGTGAATGCAGTTCTTTGTTGTCTGGCCGGGCTTGTAATTGAGCCGTCAGGGGCGACGAACCGGGCGATCGAAAAACGGAGACACGCAATTGAACTCCCCATTCTGCTCATGGTAATACCAACATCATTACAAACAACCGTTGTGCTACCTAGTCAGCAAAAATCTGTGTCATTAATACATTCCAAGACGCATCAATACCTTCACAAGCGAATTTTTTACCGAATCTGCTGGCTACAACACAGTCTTTTGGTCAAAAAACCCGGTTTCTGATCACCCGGGCGTCAGCCCTAAAATCGTTACGAACTCGATCGGCAAATAAGAATTACTTGCATTAATATAGTAGAGCATTGACTGTAGATGGCTGTGGATGCACCATCATGTCAATTAACAGATAAAAAAATCTATCATTATAGAGCAATGAGCATTTCTCGGCGTATTTTTCTTGCCAGCGGTACAGCAATGGCTGTCGTGGCACTGGGGGAACTAAGCAAAACAGCCCCAGTCACAGCCCAAACGGGCACCCTCAACCTTTATTCAGCACGTCACTACGACACTGATAATCAGTTGTACCAAAGCTTCACGAAAAAAACTGGGATCAAAGTTAACCTCGTTGAGGCGGAGGCTGACCAACTAATTGAACGGATTAAAAGTGAAGGTGCAAATAGCCCTGCTGATGTTTTCATCACCGTTGATGGTGGGCGTTTGTGGCGGGCGAAACAAGCAGGTATCCTGCAACCTGTTTCTTCAGCAGTCCTGACATCGGCAATTCCAGCGAGTTTGCGAGATCCTCAAGGTTTCTGGTTTGGTCTATCGCGCAGGGCACGGGTGATTGTTTATAACAAAAGCAAGGTGAACCCTGCCCAATTGTCAACCTATGAAGCGCTGACAGAACCTCGGTGGAAAGGTAAAATTTTAGTGAGATCGTCCACTAATATCTATAATCAGTCTCTTGTTGGAGCCATGTTAGCGACTCATGGGGCTCAAAAAACAGAAGCTTGGGCGCGAGGATTGGTGGCTAATTTTGCACGTCCTCCAGAAGGAAACGATACGGCGCAAATCAAGGCTGTTGCTGATGGGGTAGGCGATATTGCGCTTGTTAATACCTATTATGTAGCCCGCTTAATGAAATCGAAAGATCCAGCAGAACAAGCGATCGCGGCGAAGGTAGGTGTATTTTTTCCCAACCAGCGCGATCGCGGTACCCACGTCAATATTTGTGGTGCCGGTGTAGTCAAAACCTCCCGTAACAAAGCAGGCGCGACCAAATTCTTGGAACACCTAGCCAGTCGCGAAGCGCAACAAATTTTTGCTAGGGGTAATTACGAATACCCTGTGATTTCAGGTGTGGCGATCGATCCTGTAGTTGCCAGTTTTGGTACATTCAAATCTGACCCTCTTAACCCTGATGTGTTTGGGAAAAATAACCCCGAAGCTTTAAAGATTGCCGATCGCGCAGGATGGAAATAAAGGCTTTTTGAACAAGAAGCTACTCTTTGTGATTCGGCGGTTTCAACCGCCGAATCCAATCAACTTTAATTTTTAATTTTACCATCCGGCATTATTGCCCCTTTCAGGTTTGCCCCTTTCAGGTTTGCCCCTGTCAAATCAGCACTATTTAAGTCAGTTTCACTTAAATCGGCATTACTAAGATTGGCATTATTCAGTTTTGCCCCTCGCAAAAAAGCCCCTTTCAGATTTGCATTACTCAAATCAGCCTTTGTGAGATCGGCAGCAAATAAACCTGCTTTTTCCAGAGAAGCACCTTTTAAATTTGCACCTTTGAGATTGACGCTATCGAGTAAGGCTTCATTAAGTTTGACATTTTCTAGAACGGCACCTTCCAACTTAGCACCATTGAGATTAGCGCTTGTTAAATCAATGTTGCTTAACTTAGCGCCAGTCAGGTCGCATTCTGGACATTGCTTCGTTTTTTGTAATGTTTCGAGGGGGCTTGCAACCTGTTTTTGGCATCCAAACGTGACCAAAATAGTAAGTAGTAAGAAAGAGATTGTGCCAGTAGTGCGGGTAAACATTGCTAAGTTTTTATTAATCATCTTGAATTTCAAAGGAATAATGTCAACTGTTAACTGTTAACTGTTAACTGTTAACTCTGTTGAAGACTTGCGCGATCGCGCAATTTTCCAACTTAATAAAATAACCGGTAACATCCCCACTAAAACAATTGCCAATGCAGGGCCAGAAGCTTCAGCCAAGCGCTCATCTGAGGCAAGTTGATAAGTTCGCACAGCCAAGGTATCAAAGTTAAAAGGTCTAATAATTATAGTAGCAGGTAACTCTTTCATTACATCAACGAATACTAACATCATGGCAGTTAGTAAACCTCCCGTCATCATTGGTGTATGAACTGTAACTAAAGTTTGCATCGGAGTATAACCCAAACTTCTCGCCGCATCATCTAAATTAGGCTTAATTTTGCTCAAACTGGACTCCACAGCATTTAAAGAAACAGCTAGGAAGCGAACTATATAAGCAAATACCAAAGCTGCGATCGTACCGCTTAACAACAAGCCTGTAGAAATCCCCAAGTTTTCACGCATCCAACTATCAAATAGATTGTCAATTTTACCAATGGGAACCATAATCCCCACTGCAATCACAGAACCAGGTACAGCATAGCCCATTGCCGCAATTCTAGTTCCTAACTGCACTCCTAAATTAGGATATAACCGTAAGCCATAAGCCATAATTAAGGCAATAACTACGGCTAAAATTGCTGTCAGTGTTGCCAAAATTAAACTATGACGGGCAAATATCCAAAAGCGTTCATCTAAGGTTACTTGCCAATTCGCTAATGTCAACTTGACTAAAAGACCTGCTGGCAATAAAAAACCGAATAATAGCGGAATCAAACAAGCAATTACCGCTAAAATCTCCCGAATTCCTTTAAGTTGATAAGTTTGCAGTTGGCGATAGCGACTGCTAGCTTGATAATATTTAGTGCGACTCCGCGACCAGCGTTCTAGCAAGATTAAACCCAGAACAAATAATAATAGCAGGGCAGCTAATTGATTTGCTGCAATTCGTTCTCCCATGCCAAACCAAGTCCGATAAATACCTGTGGTGAATGTATCAACTCCAAAATACTGAACAGTGCCATAATCGTTGAGAGTTTCCATCAAAGCCAGTGCTAAACCTGCAACAATTGCGGGTCTTGCCATTGGTAAGGCAACTGTAATAAAACTCCGCCAAGGGCTACAGCCCAGTATTCTACTAGCTTCAATGGTACAAGTTGATTGCTCCAAAAACGCAACTCTTGTTAATAGGTAGACGTAGGGATATAAAACTAAGATTAGCATTAAGATTGCTCCCGGGAGCGATCGCACGTTAGGAAACCAATAGTCTCCATAACTCCAGCCAAAAATATAACGCAAAGCAGTTTGAACTGGGCCGGAAAATTCTAAAAAATCTGTATAAGTATAAGCTAATACATAAGCTGGGGCCGCTAAGGGTAACAGTAATGCCCATTCAAATAAGCGACTGGCCCGAAAGCGACACATTGTTACTAGCCAGGCACATCCTACGCCGATCGCGACAACACCACAGCCGACACCGATCGTTAACAATAAAGAGTTGACAATATAACGGGTTAAAACTGTATCAGTTAAATGTTGCCATGTATCTTTAGCTTCAAAAAAGATACTGGATAAGACACTAAGAACTGGTATGGCGATCGGCAATGCTAAAGCGATAATTGCCACAGTCCACCCACTAGCGGATAGACCGCGTAAGGTCGATCGCCATTCGATTGTCCTGATTGCTGTTTGCTGTAGTGATTGTTGGGAATTTTTCATCGCTAGTAAAATGTCTAGCTAGCTAGCTTATCAGTAGGTGTAAACATTTGTCAAGTCTTTATGACAATTTATCTCACTAAAGTGGTTTATTGTAGAATAGTAAGTTGTTGATTATTTATAGCAATAATGGCTCGACGTATAATTCTGCATTTAGATGGTGTAACAAAACATTATTCCCAAGCAGCATCACCTGCGGTGGCATCTGTCACCCTGACATTACATCAAGGAGATATACTGGCGTTGTTGGGGCCATCGGGTTGTGGAAAAACAACGTTGCTGCGGTTAATTGCTGGTTTTGAACAGCTACAAGCAGGGACGATCGCTCTAGCAGGAAAAACTGTAGCGAGTGTTAATATGTCAGTGCCGCCGGAACAGCGAGACATTGGTATGGTGTTTCAAGACTATGCACTCTTCCCCCATTTGACAGTCGCGAAAAATGTAGCTTTTGGCTTGACGCATCAAGGAAAAGAGTCAAAGCATAATATTCAGAAAGGTGTCACCGAAGCATTAGCGCTGGTGGGATTAGAAGGATTAGAAAACCGTTATCCCCATGAATTATCCGGGGGTCAGCAACAGCGAGTAGCCCTGGCCCGTGCTTTAGCCCCTAGACCTGCGATTATTTTACTAGATGAACCGTTGAGTAATTTAGATGTACAAGTACGGTTAAGATTGCGTCAAGAAGTCCGCGAGATTCTCAAAGCAACGGGAACCTCTGGTGTATTTGTCACCCACGATCGCGAAGAAGCACTTTCGATTTCAGATTGGGTAGCGGTGATGCGTCAAGGTCAAGTAGAACAGTTTGGCACTCCAGAGGAAGTTTATCAAGAACCAGCATCTCGATTTGTGGCTGAGTTTGTGACGCAAGCTAATTTTGTGTCTGCATCGCTGAAGCAGGATTTTTGGGAAACAGAAGTAGGTTGTTTTGCTGTTAAACGAGATTCATGTTCACAAGTTCCCTGTGATGTTTCTACTCAAGGAGAATTGATGATCCGGCAGGAAGACTTGAGTTTATACTTAGATGAAGATTCGGCTGTTGTGATTTGCGATCGCCAATTTTTAGGCAGAGAAAATCGTTATTGTTTAAAGACTCCTTCGGGCGAAAAGTTATATGCACTCACAACCACAGGAAATGTTTTTCCCATTGGTTCTAAAGTTCGGTTATCTTGTGGTGAGAATTCTCCCTTAGCTTTCTTTGTCGGTAAGCCTAAGCCATAGCTAATGGCTAATTCCTAATTGGGAAAAAATCCTCCCCCTCTTCCCATTTCTCAGTCTCCCCCTCTTCCTTCTTCCTTCTTCCTTATTTAACAGGACTTACGCAGACACACTATATGTAGGGTGCCGAAAAATTGCGATCGCCTGCAACTCCTTCCCATCGATCGCCCTCTTTCCCTCTCCTCAAAAAATACAGCCACCACCAAGGCTCAAATCAGATCCGGATCGATCGCCTGCGATCGCCAATATGCCGCCAACCCCCTCAGCAACCAATTCCCCTCGCTATCCCACCAGTCTAACCATTGCTGAGTCTGATTTTGATAACTGCCTGCCCATAGGCCCAATTGTACTCCTATAAGTTCGATCGGCTAGTGAAGGAAACGATATTACAAAATAAAAGCCTTTCATCCCGGTGACTTTAGTCCGGGGATGAAAGGCTTTTGCACATTTTAACCTGCCTTCAATCTTGTTGGTTTGACAGATTTAAGCTACTTTTATTCAGATGAAACTATGTTAAATTTCAGACTTCTGTCCTTGCGATTCCGGCACTGCAATTTCTGAATCCGGCTGATTGAGAGCAATTTCTAGAGATTTTGCCATCTCGACTGACTCCGGAGTGCGCTTAGAAAATCCCCACACAAACATCAAGACGATACTGGAAACTAGCAGCCATTGCGGAGGAACTAAATCCGGATTAATTACTTTCACCAACAACCGCATTCCCACGAACCCAACTGTGATGTAACCAGCACTTTCTAGGTGAACGAACTCATCCAGCCAGCGGATGAACAATCCGGCCATGAATCGCAGGGCAATAATTCCAATAGTAGCGCCGGTTACGACGATAAAAGTGTTGTCAGAAACAGCGATCGCAGTAGTAACACTATCCAATGAAAACGCTAAATCCGTAAAAGCAATCATGGGAATTGCTTGCCACACAGACGCAAATCTGGGCCCGTGATGTTCTCCTTCGGAGTCTGTCTCTGAAGTGAAATGTTGGAAAACAAGCCACAGCAGGTAGAGTGCACCAAGCAGTTCAAACTGCCAGTATTGGATCACCCAAGTAGCCGTTAAAATGAGGGCGATCCGCAGTACAAAAGCAATTATCAAACCAACGTTGAGAGCCTTTTGCTGTTGCTTGGCATCTTCCAAACCTTTAGAAATAGACGCCAGGGCGATCGCGTTATCAGCCGAAAGTACAGCCTCCAAAGCCACCAAAACCAACAATAATAAAAAGCCATCAACTCCAAAATTGGGCGAAGCTTCGAGAAATTTATCTACCATTAACTATTTTGTGCACCTAAGATTGGCAAGGGTCGAGCGCAGCGCAAATTACCCGCTCTGTCTAAAATTAGTGTCACCTTCACTTAAATCTTAACCTAATGCGGTAATTCTGCACTACTCCGATCGTCGGAACGAAGAAAGTTGGGCAACTGATTCGTTTGCTTCGGATGTAACGGATGTAACGGATGTAACCGATGGATGTTGAGGTAAGAGGGCACAAAGAAGAGGGAAGAAGCAGGATTTTTCCCACTCTCCCACTCTCCCACTTTCCCCATCTCCGACACCCCCACACCCCCACTCTCCACTCTCCCACTCCTCCCCGAACCCACCAAATTTATTTCAAGTTGTAACAAATGATTCCCAAAAGCGCCAATTTGTCTGAAATTGGTGAAAGCTCGTGCCCGCGAAAAGGAGTTTTCCCAATATGTCTTTAACAGATACCCAAGTCTACGTAGCGCTCGTAATTGCTTTGATTCCCGGAATCATGGCTTTCCGGCTCGCAACTGAACTGTACAAGTAGTTTCCAGGCACCAGCCGCGAACCGCTCGATCGCCTGCCCTAGTAGTTAACTCTCTGGCATTACAGACAATTGCTGCCTCAGTGGAGTAAATTGTCTGTTGTCAGCAAGACGAGACTGCAAGGGCAGGCATTTTTATTGGGAAATTCTGTCCTCAGGCGTCACCTCGCACCCCAGAATGCCCCCGCCACAGCGCAAGCTTGTTGCTAATAGAGGAATGGGTGACGAAGCAGGAGTCCCACCCCGCTCGTCGATTTTGAGCTGAGTGAGAACAGACTATCGGTAGGCGACCACTCACTAATTAAGTCTATCATTGGGACGATTAATGGCATATTTGACAACTCCCCATGCCTCCCATAGGAAGGGATTCATAAGACCATAATTAAGTCTTGCAGGTGATGACAAATCACCTCTAGACGCTCAAAAACCACTACCATTACGATTCGTATTGCAATTGCGCTTACTTTTATCTTGTTTTGCTTTCCGAGTCCATCACAACGCCTCTATTGGTAAGCTGCGGGTCCACCATTGCTTGTTTGCCCAGGCTTATGTCGTGCCGATCCGACATAAATCAGGGGTTGCTCCTTAATAAAACACTTCAACGCTACGCTTGGTTATTCTTACTCGCCGATTAGTTCTAGCATATTGACTGCCGTTGAAACTGCAACCGCATTCCTCCCATGTCGGTAGCCCTGGGCTTCCCGCTCGTTCTTCGGCGATCGAATATATGGTATAGATCTCTTGCAAAAGTCATTCTGAAAAGTTGAGTTCGTAGTTATCGAGGCCCGCAATCAGGTTGAAGTTTAAGCCAAATCGGCAGACTTGTTACAAGCATTCGCAAACTATGTTGAAATGCCTCTGCGTTCATCTGCGGTTTCCCTCTTGCATCAAAGATTGATGCAATCTTGTCTCATCATTCAGCAAGCATTGGCGAGTAATGCGATTGTCGCCATTGAGGATTTGACCGAAATCCGAGAGCGGACTAATCAGATGTCCCGCACCAAAACAGAACGCAGACGTTCTAATAGTTGGGCGTTCTATCAGTTGCGACAATTCCTTGATTAGAAAGCTATTGATGCTAGGCTTGAAGTTCGCTATCAATCCCCGCTACACGAGTCAAACCTGCGATCGATGCCTGCACATCTATCCGGCTGGCGTGAATCCTATCGGATCGGAAAAAGCTTTAAATGCGGACATTGTGGCTGGCATGGCGATGCTGATTTGAATGGTGCGAAGATGATTAAATTATTTGGGTCGTCTGTAAACCGACTTGAAGGCAACAAGCTATTCTTTAGCTTGAGGGCTGTTGAAAGCCCCCGCTAACGGCTAACCGCGGTTAGCGGTGGGTAGTTTACTCAGTCTCAAAAATCTTGGCTGTCAGCACCCTGACAAACCGGGGGGGTGTGCGTTAAGCTCAGAATTTTCTGTTTTCAGCTCTAAAACCTCAGTCTCAGGTATTTGAAAAAAAATTATGCAAGCGATTCAACCCACCGTTACTCCACTGCGACCTGTAAAAAACTCCCCTCGGGTTGCTCCTCGTCGCAGCAGCAGCCGCCAGCGTTCCTACCCTCACCAAACGCTCGGCGCCGAAACAGGAGTCAAGTTAGCAGTCAACATCGTACTTTCAGTCTGTGCCGCTTCTGCTTTGATTCAGCTTTGGCCTCACTACCGGGCCGTGCAAGAAAAATTGCACGAAATCCAAGCTGAAGTCAATCTTACCCAAGGGCGAGTCGATCGATCGCGATCCGAGTTTAACCGCTACTTTGACCCCAGTCTTGCTAAAACTGTGATGCAAGAGCAAAGCAATCAAGCTGACCCCCAGCAGCGTCCGGTGATTTTGCAGGAACCCGAGGTACTCGAAGCCGAGGAATCAACCCCGCAACCTTAAGGGAAGGGAAGTTTTGGGTTTTGATATCGCGTCCGATAGGATCATTCTTGTATGTCATTGCTTCGTACAGCGAACAATGACAGATGAATCTGTCGGACGTGATATGACTTTTGAGTTAAAGAGTTTTGAGGATCGTTCTTGTCTGTCATTGCGACCGAAACTCAGACCTGTGTATTGACGCCCTGCTGCAAGCTCAAAACTTCAAACTCCGGCTTATACTGACTTGGCCAGCACGGTTGTTTCTTTCAGTAGTTGCAGTGCAGCTTGATATTGCAAGTCTGCTGCGGTGCCGATTTGATCGCGCGCAATGGGTTCCAAAGGCACTACCCGATCGGGCGAAATCCCCAGTTTGTTAATATCGGTGTGGTTCGGCGTCTCGTACTTAGCAACAGTCACGGCCAACCCGGAACCGTCAGACAAATCAAACAGGGACTGAATCAGCCCTTTGCCAAAAGTCTTTTCTCCGACCAGTTGAGCTCTGCCGTTATCTTGCAGCGCACCAGCCAAAATTTCGCTAGCACTGGCAGTTCCCTTGTTCACCAAAACAATCAGCGGATCGCCTGTCAAGGCCTGTCCTGAGGCTTCAAAACTGCCGAGAATGCCTTGTCGGTTAACCGTGTAGACGATCGTCCCGGAATCGAGCCACAAGCGGGCAATTTCAATCCCTGCTTGCAACAGTCCGCCCGGGTTGTTTCGCAGGTCGAGAATGTAGGCGGCGGCTCCTTGTTTTTCCAAGCGGTCGATCGCGCGGGCCACTTCCTCAGTGGCGTTAGCGCTGAATTGACTGAGGCGAATGTAGCCTACCGGTAAATTGTCCGGCGACTGCAATTCGGCGTAAACCGGATTCAGAGCAATGCGATCGCGCACTAGCTTAATTTCCTCAGCAGCGTCCCTTCCCTCGCGCCCCAAGGTCAAGGTAACGGGAGTGCCGATGCGGCCGCGCATTCGAGTTGCGGCTTCGTCTAGGCTCAATTCTGAGGTAGGAGTGCCATCAATTTTCAGAATCCGATCGAGGGGTTGGATGCCGGCTTTATCCGCCGGTGAGCCGGCCAAAGGAGCCACCACTGTCAGGGTATTTGTCTGGGGGTCGATCGCAATTTGCAGCCCAACTCCCGTCAATTCTCCCGAAGTGTTGACCTGCAAACTGCGGTACTGTTCGGGTTTCAGCAGTCGGGTGAAGGGGTCGTCGAGATTCGCCAGCATCCCCTGGATGGCCGTGTAAGTCTGCTGTCTGTCGTTGAGCGGTTGCTTGACAGCTTTTTCGCGAATCGACCACCAGTTTTTAGAGTTGAATTTGTCATCCACATAAGAGCGATTGACAATTCGCCAAGCTTCGCTCAAAAGCTGCTGTTCTGGAGTTAGGGCCGCCGCAGGCCCGGCCCACGGGCCTAGAACCAGGGCGACTTGGAGGAAAAGTAAAATAGCAATCTGGAAAACTCGTCTGTGCATGATTTTTCTGTAAAAGATAGGCAAGTATTGCATCTCCTGTATTTTAAGTTTGTAGGCTTTTAAGCTTTTGCGCATTTAACTATCCCCAAGGCATTCGGCATTAGTCAAACCTCCGCCGCCAACAAAAAATTAGTTAAATGTAACATTTAATCGCAAAATTAGTGAAGTTTTATCATTAATATTAAAATTAGCGCCCCAGCGACCCGCTGGTCGGCTCGGACTTTGATCCTCCGCTCGGCTCTTGGCTGTATGCCAGCTTGGGGCGGATGTTGAGCTTGCAGAAAATGGTATTTGAGACTCGGCAAAAGCATCGCTCGCGTGAAATTTGCACAGCAATTATGTTACATTTTTTATCACAGTCTGGAATTCGATCGGGCAACGCCAGCGAGTAGGGACAAGCGACCGCTTAGTTTCCCAAGGCTTTCCGGCGATCGCACAATAGAGTTCCTTTCGTCAGCTCCAAATTAAAAAAATAGCCTCAGGCATTTGCTAGTAAAAGCAAGCTGCTCGGCGCGGGGCGACAAAAAACCTTGTGGCTGCTGCCCTGAACCTCAACCACAGCAATATTCTTTTAGGAATTCTGGCTCCATGTTTTCTAAACAAATCACCGACTCAAAAACCTACCAGTGGTTTGAGGAACGCCTGGAAATTCAGGCGCTCGCCGATGACATCACTACGAAGTACGTACCCCCGCACGTCAATATTTTCTACTGCTTGGGCGGAATTACTTTAGTTTGCTTTCTGATCCAGTTTGCTACCGGCTTCGCCATGACTTTCTATTACCGTCCCACGGTAGCAGAAGCTTTTTCTTCAGTGCAATACCTGATGAATGAAGTCAACTTCGGCTGGCTGATCCGCTCCATCCACCGCTGGTCTGCCAGCATGATGGTACTGATGATGATTTTGCACATCTTCCGGGTGTACCTGACCGGCGGCTTCAAAAAGCCCCGCGAGTTAACCTGGGTGACAGGAGTAATCTTGGCAGTCATCACTGTTTCTTTCGGCGTGACCGGCTATTCGCTGCCTTGGGATCAAATCGGTTACTGGGCGGTTAAAATCGTTTCCGGTGTCCCCGAAGCCATCCCGTTTGTCGGCTCTTTGATGGTTGAACTGCTGCGCGGCGGTGTCAGCGTGGGTCAAGGCACTTTGACTCGCTACTACAGCTTGCACACTTTTGTGTTGCCTTGGCTGATTGTAGTGTTCATGCTGGCTCACTTCTTGATGATTCGCAAGCAAGGTATCTCTGGCCCGTTGTAAGTTTTGAGTTGTGGGGGCGGTATTTTTTTGCCCCCCGCTGAATCTTGAGTTGAAAATTCAGAATTCATCACTCATGATATTTATTTACGGTCAATACTTCCTGCGATCGCACCGCTGATTCAGACTAACGAATACAGCGGAATCCCAGGCCCGGCTAAAACTAAAAGGAGAACACTCTTACTATGTCTATTCTCAAAAAACCAGATTTGAGCGATCCAGACCTCCGCGCTAAGCTCGCTAAGGGCATGGGTCACAACTATTACGGCGAACCAGCTTGGCCTAATGACTTGCTCTACGTTTTTCCTATAGTAATTATGGGAACGATTTCTCTGTGCGTGGGCTTGGCTGTGCTCGACCCGGCTTTGGTTGGAGAACCTGCTAATCCTTTTGCTACTCCGCTGGAAATTCTGCCGGAATGGTATTTGTGGCCTGTGTTCCAACTCCTGCGCGTTTTGCCTAACAAATTGTTGGGTATTGCTTGCATGGCTGCTGTTCCAATTGGCTTGATTTTGATTCCGTTCATCGAGAATGTTAACAAGTTTCAAAATCCGTTCCGCCGCCCTGTTGCTACTACTGTTTTCCTGTTGGGAACTGCGGTAACTCTGTGGTTGGGTATTGGTGCTATTTTCCCGATCGACAAATCTTTTACACTGGGTCTTTTCTAAGATTTAAGTTTGCTTGATTTTGACGCCCGTGGCTTTCCCGTAAAGTGCTTTTGTACTGGTGGGAAACTTTAGCGGGCGTCATTTTATTTTTGATTTTAGATTTTAGATTTTAGATTGGGGATTGGGGATTTTAGAATTGGGGATTTTAGAATTGGGGATTTTAGAATTGGGGATTTTACATTGATCGTTCTAAAAGTTAATAATTATCAGTAATTAATTGTAAGCTGAGGCGCATCTAAATTTGACAGTCAAGTTCGAGCAAATTCTTGTGGGGTGGGCGTCCCGCCCGCCCAA
Source organism: Microcoleus sp. K4-B3 (assembly GCF_036704615.1). Lineage (NCBI taxonomy): Bacteria > Bacillati > Cyanobacteriota > Cyanophyceae > Oscillatoriales > Microcoleaceae > Microcoleus > Microcoleus sp. K4-B3. Next base: position 44,662 of record NZ_JAUBSF010000005.1, on the reverse strand, counting down.
AAATACAATTTAGATGCGTAGCAGCTTAGGCGCAACGGCTGGTATGAAAGTGTCGATTATCGATCGACCCTACACCGCCCTAGGGTCAAATTCCATTAATTTTTATTGCGAAATTTTGACAAACAGACCGAGAATATGTAGCGTAAGGTCTGGGTATTCTTTGTATAACTGGAAGAACTTCAGACCTATAGAATAATAGCAACTGTCCCAGGTGCAAGCTATGTCCCCAGAGAAAGCATTAGTTCTTGATTTTGCCCAGACAGACGCGATGAAATCGATTCTCCCCCATCCCGCAATCCTGTCGAGTCACGGGGCAAACTGGGAGGGAATTCATGTCGAATATCACCATCAGCCGCCAAGCGAATCCCCCGAACACTGTCTGCAACAGCACAGCATTGGCATAATACTCTCTTCAACTATCGGGGGAGCCAAACTGAACGGGAAACACTACGGTAGCGAACCCTGCCAGAGTGGACAGATTTTTATCGCTGCTGCTGGTACTGATTACCACCCCTATGCAGTCGAAGACCATGAATTTATTGCGATCGCTCTTGAACCTACCGACTTCGACAATACAGTTTGCGAATCGACAAATTCCAATCAGATTGAAATTATACCGCACTGGCAAATCCGCGATCCGTTGATTATGGGAATTGCTTGGGCCCTCAAAACCGAACTCGCATCAGGTGGATTAAACGGTACTCTTTATGTCGATGCACTGAAAAACGCGCTTTCACTTCATATACTGCACCGCTATTGTGCACAAAAAACCAAGATGCGAGATTTTGAAGGCGGTTTTGACCCTCACAAATTACAAAGAGTTATTAATTACATTAATGATTACATACACAGAGATTTGCACTTAACTGAACTTGCTAATTTAGTGCAGATGAGTCCTTATTATTTCGGTCGTTTGTTTAAACAATCAATTGGAGTTACGCCCCATCAGTACGTGATTCAGTGCCGGATTGAAAAAGCCAAACAGTTGTTGAAAAGGCAAGATTTATCAATAACCTATATCTCGCAGCAAGTCGGGTTTCACGACCAAAGTCACTTTAGTAAAACTTTCTGCAAACTTGTCGGTTTGACTCCTAAGAAATATCGCGATCGACTTTAATATTAGCAAAAGTACACAACGCCGTGTTTGTCCCTACATATAATATTTATTATCCATTTGTAGGGACACGGTAATGCCGTTTTCTTGACAATCTCGTGTTCCGCAACCACAGGACACAACGCCGTGTTGTGTCCCTACATATAATATTTATTATCCCATTTGTAGGGACACGGCAGTGCCGTGTCCTTAACAAGGCTATGTCCTTTTGTATGAGATATTATACCGAACCCGCAGGCGTTGTTACAATTTTTAATCAAAATCCGAGAAATTGCGCAAGAAAATTGTATTTTTCGCAAATTTTCCGCAAGAATTTACAATACAGCCGAGCTCGTAGTTTAGTAGACTTTCTGGCATAACATAAACCAGGGGTACCAGCTATGAGCTCTCAAAATCAACAGGCATCTTACGGTCAAATTCCCTTAAGTTTTATTGCAAATGCTGGACAAACTGACCCTAATGTGAAATTCCAAGTGAAAGGTGCCGGTCACAGTATCTTTTTTACTCCAAACGAAATCGCTTTCCTCGCTTTCCAGCCACCTAATGAACCGGGAAGCCAACCAACAAATTCTTCAATTGTCCGCAGCAGCTTAGCCAACAGCAACCCGAATCCCACAATTTCCGGGTTGGAACAATTGCCGGGAGTTGCTAACTTTCTTGTAGGCGAAGATTCTAGTCAATGGCAGACTAATGTGCCTACTTTTAAGGGTGTTGTTTATCAAAACGTCTATCAAGGAATTGACCGCGTTTTCAAAGGCACAGAAGGACAACTAAAAAGCGAGTTTTTAGTTGCACCTTTTGCCGATCCGAGTCAAATTAGGATGAACTATAGCGGTGTTAACGACATCCGGTTGCGCGACGACGGAGCACTGATATTAGAGACACCGCTAGGCGAATTAATTGATAACGCACCGATAGTTTATCAAGATATCAACGGACAGCGGGTGAATGTTCCCGCAGCTTATAATTTATTAGGAAACGGTCAAGTTAATTTTAGTTTGGGATATTTTGACCGCACTCAACCCCTAGTGATTGACCCGGTTTTAGCTTACTCCACTTACCTAGGTGGCAGCACCTATGATGCCGCCAACCGCATGACTGTAGATAGCACGGGTGCGGCTTACATTATTGGCACGACTGTTAATAATTTTACGACTACTCCTGGTGCATTCCAAACTACCCCAGGGGGTCAAGCTGATTTTTTAGTTACTAAAATTAACCCCCAAGGAACTGCCTTAGTTTACTCTACTTATATCGGCGGTATTGGCAATGAATACGGTTTTGGAATTGCGGTAGACAGTCAAGGCAATACTTATTTAACCGGACAAGTCGATCCGGGTTATCCAACTACACCGGGTTCTTTTCAACCGACAGCACCTAATTACACTGCTGCGGTAACAAAACTCAATGCAGCCGGCAATGCGTTAGTTTATTCTACCTTTTTAGGCACGAGCACCAGTGGCGCCCTAGGCAACGGCATTGCGGTAGACAGTAACGGTAATGCTTATGTTACCGGGCTCACAGGCGACGGTTTCCCCACTGCCAATGCCTCCCAACCTCAAATTGGAGGCGACATTGATGCGTTTATTACTAAAGTTAATCCCGCAGGTAGTGCTTTAGTTTATTCTACTTATTTGGGCGGTTCTGGTCGCGAGGACGCTCAAGCCATTGCCATAGACAATAATGGTAATGCCTACATTACTGGCCTTACTTATTCGACTAACTTGCCCGTGACTAATCCAGGTCAAAGTACACTGGGAGGCGGTGTATATGATGCTTTTGTCAGTAAATATGACGCGAATGGTGCCCGTATTTATTCGACTTATTTAGGTGGTAGTGGGGATGAAAAAGGTGCTGATATCGCTGTAAACAGTGCTGGAATTGCCTATGTTGTCGGAATTACCAGTTCAACTAATTTTCCTACCGCTGTTCCTATTCAAGCCACTAATGGAGGTGGTGCGAATGATGCTTTTGTCAGCTTGCTGGTTCCTAGCGGTAGTTCTTTTCTTTATTCAACTTATTTGGGCGGAAGCGGAGATGACAACGGGCATCGCATTACTGTAGACAGTGCGAATAATGTTTATGTGACGGGAGATACGACTTCGACTAATTTCCCGACTAAGAATGCTATTCAAAGTGTCAGCGGCGGCGGGAAAGATGCTTTTGTCACAAAAATCAATGCGTCGGGTTCTGCCTTAGTTGATTCTACTTATCTTGGCGGCAGCGGCGACGACTACGGTAATGGTATTGCGGTGGATACTGCTGGTGGAATTTATGTGGCGGGAGGTACTAATTCTACTAACTTGCCTATTGCGAATCCTTTGCAAGCAGCGAATGGGGGAGGTGATTCTGATGCTTTTATAACTAAAATAATTGCTGGCGGGCCGCAGGTCAAGATTGTTGAGTCGGGCGGCAGCACTACTGTAGCAGAAAGCGGGACGACGGATACTTATACAGTGGTGTTGACTAATCAGCCTACTGCAAATGTGGCGATCGCACTCAATACTGACAGTCAAATTCAACCGATTGCTGGCATTAGTTTCACTCCAACTAACTGGTTTGTACCGCAAACAGTGACAGTCAGTGCAGTTGATGATGCAGTAGCAGAAACTTCGCCGCACAGCGGCCCGATTACTCACGCTGCTATCAGTACCGATGCCAGTTATAACGGGGCGGGTGTAAGTTTTACGGTCAATGGCACTGCTGGCAATACCGTCAATGCTAATATTACCGATAACGACACCGCAGGCGTTAGCATTACTCCGACTAACACGACTGCGACGGAAGGCGGTGCAACTGGAACTTATACCGTTACATTAAATACCCAACCGATCGCACCTGTTACGATTAACTTAGCTACAGGCAGTCAAATTCAACCAATTACCGCACTTACTTTTACCGCTAGTAATTGGAATGTCGCTCAAACTGTTGCGGTGGCTGCTGTTGATGACAATGCAGTTGAAGGAAATCATGCAGGTGCGATCGCCCATACAGCTATCAGTACCGATACTAACTATAACAGCATCACAGTTCCGGCTGTTAGTGTCGCCATTACCGATAACGACACGGCAGGTTTCAGCATTGCACCTACGAACATAACTGCTACAGAAGGCGGTGCAAATGGCAGTTACAAAATCCTGCTAACTTCGCAACCGACGGCACCGGTTACTATCAGTTTCAATACTGGCGATCAACTTAATCCGATCGCCACACCTATTACTTTTGACAGCACTAATTGGAATGTTGAGAAAACTGTCACTGTCAGTGCGATCGACGACACTCTAGCACAAGGAACCCACAGCGGCACGATCGCTCACACAGCTACGAGTACCGATGCAAATTATAATGCGAAAGTCATTTCCAATGTGACGGCATCGATTACTGATAACGATAGTCCCGGTGTTTCTATTGTCCAATCAGGAGGCGGGACAGCTATTGCTGAAGGCGGTGCAACGGATAGCTACGGCGTACTTCTGACTACCGCACCTGCTGCAAACGTCACGATTAATTTTGATACGGGCAGTCAAATTAATGCGATCGCACCTGTTACTTTCACGCCGAATAATTGGAATGTGGCGCAAAATGTCACTGTTACGGCGATCGATGACAGCATAGCGCAAGGATCCCGCAGCGGCACGATCGCTCACACGTCTGTCAGTACTGACACTCAGTATAACAACCTGACGATTTCTCCCGTGACTGCCACGATTGCAGATAACGATACCGCAGGCGCGAGTATTTCACCGGAGAGCACAACTGCTACAGAAGGCGGTGCAACAGGCAGTTATACACTCAAGTTAAATTCGCAGCCGACGGCACCAGTTACTATCAGTTTTGATGCGGGAAATCAAATAAGTGCGATCGGTGCAATTACCTTCGACGCTACTGACTGGAATGTTGCGAAACCCGTGACAGTAACGGCTACAGACGATACGGCTGTGGAAGGGGCGCACGCAGGGGCGATCGGGCATACTTCTACCAGTACCGATGTTAAATATAACAGCATCACCATTTCCCCTGTTAATGTCGCCATTACTGACAACGACACTGCCCCAACGCCAACCCCAACACCTCCAACACCTCCAACACCGATAACCCCAACACCTCCAACACCTCCAACACCGATAACCCCAACACCTCCAACACCTCCAACACCTCCAACACCGATAACCCCAACACCTCCAACACCTACAACACCTCCAACACCTCCAACACCTCCAACACCTCCAACACCTCCAACACCGATAACCCCAACACCTCCAACACCGATAACACCAACCCCAACCCCAACACCATCAGCGACACCTGCGGGAATTACCGTTAATCCTGTAAGTGGATTAATCACGACAGAATCAGGGGGAACAGCAACATTTGATGTCACACTCAATAGCCAACCTACTGCGGATGTCAAAATAGATTTAGAAAGTTCCAATACAACAGAAGGAACAGTTTCTACACCCTCGCTGACTTTCAATTCAGGTAACTGGAATGCAGCGCAAACCGTAACAGTGACAGGTATTAACGACAATGTTGCTGACGGCAATAAACCTTACACGATTGTTACTGCCCCTGCTGTTAGTACGGACAACAATTATAACGGCTTAAATGCAGCCGATGTCGCTGTTACCAATAATATCCCAGCCAGAGACGTAGCTAGAAACACTGTAAGTACAGCCCTGGAAATCAATGCAGCTTCTAGTTCCAGAAACTACCCCGATGCAGTGAGTAGTAACGATCCTGATTTCTACGAATTCACTTTAGGTGCTAAAAATGACTTCAATTTGTCAGTCAGTGGAGTCAATCAAGATGTCAAAATTGAATTGCTTGACAGCAGTCAAAATGTCATTTCAACTGCACAAGATTCTGGCACTGCCTCACAGTCAATTAACCGCGTTTTGGAACACGGCACTTACAATGTGCGAGTTTCTTCAGTTAATAGTGTAGAAACTCCATACAATTTAAACTTGTCGGTTATACCTCGTCTTGCAGGTGTCACAACTACAGGCTATCAAGGCCCAGCCGTCACAGCAACGCAGCCCGTTGCAACTCCCCAAAACAATTCTGGAAGCAGCAACAATTTAATCAATAACAATCTATCAAGTACCCAGCTTGAGAACTCTTTCCTATCTTCAGTGCTTTCTCGTCGTATTAGCCGTATTGGTGGCAACAACAACGACACAGGATATTCTGGTGGTTTTGACGGCGGAAACGACCCCTTGGGTCGTTTGGTCGATGCCAGTGTATCGAGTAAACTGATTAATCTGGACAAATTCCGCGCCGCACCGCGTTTTTCCGGTATTGACGGCAGCGGTTTCTCTGTAGCGATATTAGATAGTGGTATCGACTTAAACCACCCATTTTTTGGCCCTGACAGCGACTCAAACGGCATCAGCGAGCGCATTGTTTATAACTACGATTTTGCCGAGGGTGACGCAGATGCAAGCGACAAAGACGGACACGGATCGAACATTGCCAGCATTATTGCCTCCCAAGACCCAACCTATACGGGAATGGCACCTGGGGCGAAGATTATCGACCTCAAGGTCAGAAAAGATATTATACCTGCTGATGGTAGTGACGAAATTAGTAAGTTTCGGTATGTTGAACAAGCTTTGCAGTGGGTATTGGAAAATGCAGATGCTCAAAACATTGCCAGCGTTTGTATGGCATTCGGCAGCGGTGAAAATTTTCCCACCAGTCAAACTTCACTCTACGGTATTGGAGATGAACTGGCAGCATTAGCCGCAAAGAATATAATTGTTGTCTCTGCATCAGGCAACCGTTACTACCCGTACCAGAAAGATCCTAATCAGCTTCCAGGTGTAAACTACCCTTCAGCCGATCCTAATTCGCTGTCGGTTGGCGCGGTATACAATTCCGACATTGGTTATTCCTCTTTGGGAAGTTATTTTGCGAATAAGCCTGGTGAAAATAATAACGAGTCTGTAATAGCTAACACCACCGCTGCCGATCGGATTGCTCCTTTTTCTCAGCGTAACGGGCAATTAACCACTGTTTTTGCACCAGGAGCACCTATCACAGGTGCCAACGAAAATGGCGGTTTAAACACCTATCACGGTACCAGTCAAGCTACAGCCCACATTGCCGGAATTGCAGCATTAGCCCAACAGTTAGCACAGCAAGAATTAGGCCGCCGACTAACACCAAAGGAATTTGCCAAACTTTTGAAACAAACCGGTGTCACTATCAACGACGGCGACGATGAAAAGGATAACGTTAAGCATACCGGTCTTAATTTCAAGCGCGTCGATGTGCTGGCTTTGGGTGAAGCTATTGCTGGAGGAGGTGTTGTTCAGAACCGTCCGCCACAAGAGAAGATTCATTTAGCCTATTACTATAAGGAGTTTAATAAAGACATTCAAAATGTCTACACCGATCCGGATGGCGACTTAATCTCCTACCAATTAACTCTAGAGGATGGCAGTCCTTTAAACAGCACTCCCAACAGTAGTGGGCTGATATTCGATTTCGACTCTAACCAGAACACCATCAAACTTATTGTCACTCCCCGAACACGTTTTGTAACACCCTTTAAGGTAAAGTTAACCGCCACTGACCCTGCCGGTGCTAGCAGTTCTCAGATATTCAAGATAACGAAAGTTAACGGTCGCTGGGTAATTGATAATTACATTGCAGGTGCTCAGGTATTTTTGGATGCTAATAAAAATGGTATTCTTGATGCTAATGAACCATCAACTAATACTGACGGTAACGGTGTATTTAATCTCGATTTTCCCTTCGAGACTTTCGACAAAAATCAAAATGGGGAAATTGATTCAGATGAAGGCAATTTAGTGGCTTTTGGCGGAATTGATACTGCTACGGGTTTGCCTTTAGAAACGCCTGTTACTGCACCTGCTGACGCTACTGTGGTCACGCTGTTAACTACTCTGATGGTGGACTTGATAGATAAGGGAATTGAGAGCGATCGGGCCGAATCTCTTGTCAAATCTGCTCTTGCCATTCCCGCCGATGTTCCGATCGCAGATTTCGATCCGATCGCGGCCACCAACGACACCGAACCGGGCGGCGTCGCAACTTTGGCAGCAATGGTAAAAGTTCAAAACGTCATCACTCAAACTGCTGCTTTGATTGACGGTGCTTCCAGTGCAGCTACTAACGAAATTGTCAAGGCTGTTGTCAGTTCAATTACGAGTCAAATTCAATCTGGCACGGTTTTAAACCTCAGTAACGCAGCCGCTTTAGAACCAATCATTCAGCAAAGTGCCGCGAAAATTCAGCAGATTGACCCCAGTTTCAACAGTCAAAAAGTTACCTCAATTACTTCGCAAGCTGCGACTGTAATGGCAACAGCAAATCAGCGCATTGATTCTGCTGTCTCCAACCCAACAGGAACATCAATTCCTGAATCAGTAGCCCGCGTCCAACAAGTAACTTTGGGCCAAACTACTCAAGACTTCAAAGAAGTTGGTGCGGGAACTAAGACAATTTCCCAGGTAGTTACTGAGAATACTGGTGCTGCTTTAGATAGCAAAATTCAAGCTGTGATATTACCTGCTGGGATTGCAACTCCTGTTGTCACCGGTGACGCCGATTTGGGCAGCAATTCTCCGAATCGCATTCTCGGTACAAATGGTGATGATACCCTGACTGGCGACAGTCCAAATAATGTTTTGCTGGGTCTGAGGGGCAATGATTCCCTCGACGGTGCGGTGGGGAATGACACTCTTTTCGGCGGCAAAGGTAACGAGACTTTGCTCGGAAGTAGCGGTGATGATGCCTTGTTTGGCAATCGCGGTGCTGACATTTTGAACGGCGGCGATGGCAGCGATATTCTGCTGGGAGGTAACGGTGATGATTTGTTGGATGGCGGTTTGGGAAATGATAGTTTGACGGGAGGGGATGGCAACGATCGCTTCTTGCTCTCTAGCAATTCAGGTATCGATATTATCTTGGATTTTGAAGACGGAAAAGATTTGCTTTATCTAGGCAACAATCTTACTTTCTCCCAACTGTCTTTTACTCAAGAAAACAGTACAACTTTCATCCGTTCCTCAGTAAACGGAGAAATTTTAGCTGCTCTCAATGGGGTGAGTGCCAGTCTAATTAATGTCGCCGATTTTGGCTCTATCTAATAGCAATATTTCTGGACGCATAAGTACCAAATAAACCGGGTTTTTTGCCCGGTTCAAGGGCTGTAACGAAGTTTTATCGTAAAAAACCCGGTTTCTGACCACCCGTGCGTAAGTCCCGATCGAGTAGTAGTGTATCCACCCATGAGGTTTTTGATATGAACGAAAACTCACAACCAATCTTTTTTCCTGTTTCTCGGTTTAAGTTGCTCGTGATGTCCCTAGTAACCTTCGGACTCTATCAAATTTTTTGGTTTTACAAAAACTGGCAGCTATTCAAAACCGCAACTGGAAGCAAAATTAGCCCATTTTGGAGAGCTTTTTTCAACGGTCTTTTTTGTTATTCCTTGATTACTAAAATTAGAAATAGGGCTAAATTGCGCGGTATTGAGGCCAACTTTAGTCCATTCTTGCTGACTCTTGCTTGGCTTGGGCTTACGCTGTGTGCCCAACTGCCAAAACCATACTTGCTAGTGAGTTTTTTCTCTGTAATAGTTTTGCTTCCAGTTCAAGAGATTGTGAATGAACTGAACAGTTTAGTAGCACCCAACCACAATCCTAACAGTCGATTTTCGGCATGGAATATAGCAATAATCGCTGTGGGGGGCAGCCTGTTTGTACTTGCGATCGTAGGGATACTGATGCCAGCTTAGGTGCGATTTGCATCAGTTTCATAACTCGAAACATCAAAGATTATTGTTGTTAACTAATAGGTAAATCAATCATGTCTACTTTCAGTACCGCAACCAACTTTCCTGTCGGCACATTGCCAAATGCCGTTGTTGTAGGAGACTTTAACAAAGACGGCAAACCAGATATCGCCACATCCAATGGTGGCGGATCTACTAACGGCATCTCCATTCTGTTGGGGACAGGCACAGGCAGTTTTGGGACTGCCACTAACTACGGGAGTTACTTCGACTCCCTTACCTTGGGAGACTTTAACAGCGACGGCAACCTGGATATAGTTGCACCGCAGAGTAGCGGAGGGGAGTTTCCCTCTTACAAAGTAGCCATCCTGTTGGGAACAGGCACAGGTAGCTTTGGCACCGCCACCAACTTTAACACGGGGGCATATCGTCCCTCTTCTGTAGCTGTAAGTGACTTTAACGGGGACAGCAACCCAGATTTAGCTACGGCAAACACTGCTGGCAATGTATCCATCCTGTTGGGGACGGGTACGGGCAGCTTTGGGGTTGCTACTAACTTTAATGTGGGGACAAATCCGCAGTCTGTCCTCGCGGGAGACTTTAATGCTGACGGCAAGCTAGACTTAGCTACGGCAAACTACGACTCTAACAACCTATCGATCCTGTTGGGGACAGGGACTGGCAGCTTTGGGATCCCTATTAACATTGATGTGGGAACAAAGCCCCAGTCTGTCGTCGCGGGAGACTTTAATGCTGACGGCAAACTAGACCTAGCTACGGCAAACAATCAATCTAACAACGTCTCAATTCTTTTAGGAACAGGGACTGGTAGTTTTGGGGCTGCTACTAACTTTAATGCGGGGACAAGTCCCTATTCTCTTACAGTCGGGGATTTTAACAGCGATAACAAGTCAGACTTAGCTGTAGCAAACAGCGGGACAAATTCTAACAATGTCTCTCTTTTACTGGGAGATGGTAAGGGCAGTTTTGGCGCGATCGCCAACTTTGGGGCGGGGACAAATCCATATTCCGTTGCTGTTGGGGACTTTAACGCTGACGGCAAAACAGACTTAGCGACAGCGAACTATGGTTCTAACAACGTCTCGGTTTTACTCAACAATACACCGACAGTGAATTTCGGTGCTGCTGCCTACAGCGGCACAGAAGGAAACGCGGATACTATTATTAATATTCCTGTTACTGTCAGCAGCAGTCCCGTCAAAGATTTGACAGTTGCGATCGCACTTAACCCCAGCAGTACAGCTACCCAAGATTCAGACTACACTTTTTCACCTGCCACTCTCACATTCAGTGCAGGTACCAACACCCTCACTCAGAATGTTGCTGTCACTGTCAAAGCTGACAATATCCCAGAGAACGCCGAAACAGCGGTGTTTAGCTTTGGTACGATTACTGATGGGATTGCAGGTACAACAAAAGAAACAACACTAACTATTCCGGCCAATGACGCTATAGATTACGCCATTGCTGCCGGTACTGCCAGCCTCGCCGAAGGCAACAGTGGCACTACTCCCGTTACTTTTACCGTGACTCGCAGCGGCGGGATTGATGCTGCCAGCAGTGTAAATTATGCAATTGGAGGAACTGCTACAAACAGCAGCGATTACAACAATATCGGCGGCACTTCTGGAGGAACTAGCATTACTGGTACGGTTAATTTTGCGGCGGGCGAGACATCGAAAACTATTACTTTAGATGTGTTGGGCGATGCCATAATTGAACCGGATGAAACTATTACTGTTACTGTGTCAAATCCGGTTGCGCCCGGCCCGACTCCGACTATTACCGCTGCTACCGCTACAACTACGATCGGTAATGATGACACTGCCGGAGTCACCGTCAATCCTGCCAGCGGATTAGTGACGACAGAAGCAGGCGACAGCGCTACATTTACCGTTAAACTTAACAGTCAACCAAGTGCTAATGTTAGCATTGATTTGAGCAGTTCCAATCCCGCCGAAGCAACAGTTTCCAGCAACAGTTTAAGTTTCACTCCCGCTAACTGGAATCAACCGCAAACGGTAACGGTGACAGGTGTTGACGACAGCGCCGCTGATGGCAGTAAAACTTACAATATTGTCACTGCTGCGACTGTCAGTACCGACACTAATTACAGCAATCTCAATCCCGATGATGTCAGCGCCAGCAACAGCGATAATGAAACTCCTGGCATTACGATTAATCCTACCAGCACGACTGCAACGGAAGGCGGTGCAACTGGAAGTTACAGCATTCAGTTAAATACTCAACCAACAGCACCTGTTACGATTAACTTGACTACAGGCAGTGAAATTCAACTAATTACCGCACTTACTTTTAGCGCTACTAATTGGAATGTCGCTCAAACTGTTGCGGTGTCTGCGGTTGATGACAATGCAGTTGAAGGAAATCATGCAGGCGCGATCGACCATACTGCTACCAGTAGCGATGTTAATTATAACAGCATCACAATAGAGCCTGTTAGCGTCGCCATTACTGATAACGACACTTCCCCAACACCGATACCTCCAACACCTCCAACCCCTCCAACGCCGATACCTCCAACCCCTCCAACGCCGATACCTCCAACCCCTCCAACACCGATACCTCCAACCCCTCCAACACCTCCAACACCGATACCTCCAACACCTCCAACACCTCCAACACCTCCAACACCTCCAACACCGATACCTCCAACACCTCCAACACCTCCAACACCTCCAACCCCTCCAACACCGATACCTCCAACACCTCCAACACCGATACCTCCAACACCTCCAACACCTCCAACACCTCCAACACCTCCAACACCTCCAACACCTCCAACACCTCCAACCCCTCCAACACCTCCAACACCTCCAACACCTCCAACACCTCCAACACCTCCAACACCTCCAACCCCAACACCGATACCTCCAATACCTCCAATACCTCCAATACCTCCAACACCTCCAACCCCAACACCGATACCTCCAACCCCAACAGTCACACCTGCTGGAATTACTGTTAATCCTGTAAGTGGATTAACCACCACAGAAGCAGGCCAAACAGCAACATTTGAGGTCACACTCAACAGTCAACCTACTGCTGATGTCAAAATAGATTTAGGAAGTTCCAATACAACAGAAGGAATAGTTTCACCTGTATCGCTGACCTTCAATTCTGGGAACTGGAATGGATCACAAACGGTAATGGTAACAGGAGTTGACGACAGCGTTGCTGACGGGAATAAAGCTTACACTATTGTTACCAGCCCTGCTGTCAGCAATGACAGTAAATACTCCGGCTTAAATGCAGCAGATGTCGCCGTTACTAATACCGATAACGAAACCCTTTGGTGCGGTTTGGAAAAAGGATTAGACAAACTGGAAAACATTGTTAACGACCAACTGAATGCGTTCAAACTGCCAATCTTAGGAGGACTAAGCGACATTTCTCCGAATTTTATTAGCAATTTCAAAAATAGTCTAGTCAATACCGTAAAAAATGCAACCGATTTCACACCGAGTCAGCTAGAAAATAGCATTCGTGAGGCTGCTGGGTCAACATTCGATGTTAAAGTCGAGAGTAGTTCAAATCCAAATGACAGTAACTTAGTCATTAAAATCGGAAAAAAATATCAGCTTGATAATATTACTTTTGCTAAAGATTTAGGGCTGCCAGCACTCGGATTGAAAGTCGAAAACCCTCCGAAGCTATCGAATCAAGTTGTCGCATTCTCACCGACTACAAATCTCTCTCGCTTTGCCAATTTATCCAATAATTTAGAAGCATCAAGCCTCAATTATACTATCAGTAATTCAGCCGCCTTAGCACCTGTTATAGATAGTAGTAATGGCTCTCGTTCTAGTGCTATCGTTCCTTCTCAGAGTTTGATTTCGCCAGTTGCCAGTCTTTTCAAGACACCTCAAAAATCTGGATTTGACTATGAATTATCTATTGGCGTCGGTTACAACAAAGATTTTGGCTGCTACATCGATACGGACAATACCAAATTAAACGCTAACTTTAAGTTAGCACTTCCTGAGAAATTTAAAGCTCAAGCCAACCTTGCTTTTTTACAAGCTGAATTTACCGACGATCCTGAAAATCCAACTCAACTTGATGCCAACTTTGAAGTCAAGTTAAATGACTTAGATAATCTGGGCGGTACTGATGATGGCAATCGTTTAACTTTGTCTGAGTTAGACGGCAGTTATCAGTTAGAAGACTTATTTCAATCTAGCTTAACGAGTAATGCCAATCTCGGCTTGCACGGCAAAACTAGCATCGACGGCGATGCTGCTTTTCCATCTTTTGACTTTGATTTGGCCGTCAATTGGCCGCTGATTAATTATAGAAACGGTCAATTAAATAATTCGCCGTCCTCTTCAAATTCAGCGGGTCTATCAAATTTCAATTCATCACTTTCATCCACTGCGAATTATTCAGCGTTTTCAGGGTTAAATCAATCGCTAGGTTCCTCAAGCTCAAACACAGGAAAAACTTCCAATTTATCTTCATTTTTACCATCAAATAATCAGGGAAATATAGCTTCCCCAACCACCGACAATCCCTTTGCCGGATTGCCTAACCCGACAGTCGAATTTAACAACCTTAAACTCGATTTAGGAACCTTTATCAGTAACTTGGCAAAACCAATACTCACCACTGTTTCTGATATTCTCGACCCGTTTAGACCCGTTATCGATTTCCTGAATGCAGACACTAAATTACTGTCAGAACTTGGCGTTGATGGTCCTTTTGATAACAATAGAGATGGCAAAGTTTCGATATTGGAACTGGCAACTAAATTCTCCGGCGGTAATGTTGCTACTGACTTCTTAAATGCAGTTATCAAAATCGACGAGATATCGCAATTGGCAAATAGCTTCTCAAACTCTTCAGGCAATATTGCCATCGATTTAGGTTCCTACAGTTTAGGAAATATTAATGTAGCCAAGCCCAATTCTAGCCTCAAAAACAAAACACCGAGACTGACCAACTCAGTTTCCGATATTTCTCAACAAATTAATTCTAAAACAGGCGGAAATAAAAAAGAATTTGTCAATCAATTCAAGAGTGTTCCCGGCATAGACTTGCCAATTTTAACCAAGCCAGAAACAGCCATTCAACTTCTTTTAGGAAAACCAGATGTTGTCCTTTTCACCTACGATATGCCTAAACTGGGAGTAGACTTCAATTTTCAGAAAGTGTTTCCTATATTTGGGCCGATACTAGGGTTAATTGAAGGCAACTTTAATGCGTCAGCACACCTCGCCTTTGGGTTCGATACTTACGGATTAAAAGAATGGAAAGATGATGAATTTTCGGGGTCATCAGCCTACAAAGTTTTAGATGGTTTTTACGTGAGCGATCGTGCAAATCCCGACGGTACTGGTGAGGATGTTGAGGAACTCAAAATCAACGCGAATATCGCAGCCGGTGCAAGATTAGAGCTAGGAATTGCCTCGGGTGATGTCAAAGGCGGAATTGAAGGAAAAATAGGGATTGATTTGGTAGATGGTGGAGAAAGTAACGGGATAAGTGATGGTAAACTTCGAGGTTCTGAAATTGTTCCACGCCTCAGCGAACCTTGGAAATTATTTGACGTATCCGGTCAAGTTAATGCTTACTTGGGTGCGAGAGTAAAAGTCGGTTTTAAAATTAAAACATTCTTCGGAGATATCGATTTAGAAAAAATAGTATACGATAAAAGATTTGCCACATTTGAGATAGCTAAATTTGGCACTGGAGAAAGTTCAAGAAAGAGCGGTAGCGGTGTTAACAGTTACATCACAGGTGCAAAAGTCTTCTTTGATGCTAACTTTAACGGCATCCAAGATGAAAAAGAACCATTCACAATTAGTAATGCCGATGGCAGCTTTAACTTAGATGTATCTCTCCCGGATTTCGACAAAAATAACAGTGGCGAACTCGAATCGGATGAAGGTAGACTTGTCGTTGCAGACGGTATTAGTACCGCTACTTATTTGCCGCAGCAAACAGCGCTAACAGCGACACCCGATGCTACTGTTGTGACGCCTTTAACTACTCTGATGCAGAAGATGCTGGCACAAGGTATCAATCCTAATGAAGCCGAGACTAAAGTTAAGGCAGCATTTGGAGTCCCGTCAACAATTGATTTGACTGGCTACGATCCGCTACAGGCAATTACTCAAAACGATCCGAACGGTTTGGCGGTTTATGCAGCGCACATTCAGGTACAAAACGTTGTTGTTCAGACGACAATTTTAATCAGCGAGATTTCGGCTAACTCTAAAACCGATATTGCCGATCGCATTATTTCCACTATTGCCAATCAAATTCAATCCGGGGCTGTCGATTTAACCAGTCTCGAACAATTACAAACCATCGTTCAGTCTGCTGCAACTCAACTGCAAGCACAAAAAGCGTCCGATATTGCACCGGAAGTTGCTAAAATTATTGCAGAGGGGAATCAGCGGGTACGGGCGATCGCATCTAGCAACCTCCCGCTTTCAGATGCAGCTACTAAAATAGCCGAAGTTCAACAGGTAGAACAAGGTGAAGTCGCTAAAGACTTGCAGCAAGTCGCAGCCGGAAATAAGACAATTCAGGAGGCGATCGCAGAAAATACAGGCACATCCTTAGACGCACAAATTCAATCAGCAAGCGTCAATAATCCGACAATTCGCCAGAATATAGACAGTGACTTCACTGCTGCCGAACCTTTCCCCGACAGCGGCATAGAATTAGTCAACAATTCCCCCAATCAAAAAATCGGTACTGATGGTGACGATACTCTAGGCGGCGACAGCAGCGATGACGTTTTAAGTGGCAAAAAGGGAAATGATTTGATATTTGGTTTTAACGGCAATGACTGGATTAATGCCAATCAAGGCAATGACTTAATCAATGGCGGTTTTGACGACGATACCCTTTACGGCGGCAAGGGAATTGATACCATTACAGGTAGCGATGGTGGCGATATTATCTTTGGCAACCGAGGCGACGATGTGCTAGATGGCAGCACTGGCAATGATACTTTGCGCGGAGGCAAGGGAAATGATACTATTATTGGGGGTGATGGCGACGATTTCCTATTCGGTGAAGAGGGAGATAACACTTTGATAGGAGGGAATGGGAGCGATCGCTTCTTGCTCTCTAGCAATTCGGGTATCGATATTATCTTGGATTTTGAAGACGGAAAAGATTTGCTTTCTCTAGGCAACAATCTTACTTTCTCCCAACTGTCACTTACTCAAGAAAACAGTGCAACTTTCATCCGTTTGTCAGCAACCGGAGAAATTTTATCCGCTCTGAATGGGGTGTCGTCCACTCTAATTAATGTCGCCGATTTTGGCTAAATTTAATAGCAAGTAGTCGCACATAACTACGGTTTACGTGCGACTCTCAGAGATAGGGCCTAATACTTGAGAAGCAGAAAGTAGATCTACTTACCAGGCAGCGTTATAAATTCCACTCAATCTCCGGAAAAAGGCTAGACTTGAGCGCAGACATATTCAGTAAAACTATCTCTATATTGCCACTGCGTGCACAAAAAAAATGGCTATAGTTATATTTACTGATTTTGGCAATGAAGCGGATATTCAATCCCGCTCTATTACTGCTCAATACCCTCTTGCTGCTAACTGCGAAGCGCGTTATGGCGAGGGATTCTCGGAGGAATTATGATGAACCTAAATTTAGATACTATTTTCTCATCGCTGATGAACCCGGCCCTGAACGAGTTTCAGGTTTGGGCTTTGCAAAACCCGGAAGAAAGTCTCAGCAAAACGATGTTACCGCCGATCGCCCTGATTGAGGGTTTGATTGCCAACGAACCCACCTATTTGCAGATAAAACGGCTGGCTTTCGGAGCCAATTTTTGCTGCGCGGGGCAAGTCGTGATGGGAGAGTTTGACACCCTAGAAAAAGCACTCACATCGCCCCAGGCGCGCGGATGGCGGCTTGGTACTTCTGTACTCGATCCCGATCGCGCGCCCAACCAAGATGTCGGCGGCAGAAACCTTTTTCTACTGTCTTTGTCCGATCGCGAAACTGACAGTAGCAGCAACCACGCAGCATTCCGAAGCTGTATGCAGAAATATCTGTTCAACAGTGCGACAACTGATCGCCAGGGAGACGAAATCAGCAGACGGTTGCTCGATCGGCTAGCCGCAGATTATGCCGAGATGTCGCACGGTGCGGGGGGAGCGTTTTTTACCGATGTCAAGCGGGGTTGGATGGGATTTTTAGTCCGATACCTGCACTACGTCATCTTTGGGATTAATCCAGACGATTCAGAGTCGATCGAACTTCTCACCGAATTGCATTACACTCGCCAAAGCCCGCTGCACTACTTCGCCGTCATCGGCAACCTGCTGCAAAGCCTGAACCTGTTTGGACACGGGGATTTGTCCGCTCTAATCGAGCGTGCAGCGACTATCTATGAAAATTCCCCAGCCTTAGCCGACTTCGAGGAGAGCTCGGAAAACAACGGCATGACTAAACGGGAATTGGCAAAGCTGATGACATCAATTATGGGCATAGCGGGACTGCAAGGCCCCCTGCACCTAGGCTACACGGCAATGGGATATCGCCCTCTCCCCGCCTATAAAGGACAGCAGACGGCCGAAATTAACCCGATTGATTTTTGGGATGAGCTCGATTTGGACGATCGCCAGTCGATCGAGCTTTTCCTCCTGGAATGCGCCCGCCTCTGGGCCCCCGTCAGCGCCACCCACCGAGTCGCCACAGAGCCCTTCACCGCAACGGTAGCGGGCAAAGAGCGCACTTTCCCTGCCGGAACCAAGGTACTGATACCGCTCAGCCTGGGGCTGCTAGACGAGAGTTTCTGGGGCTCTACGGTATACGAATTCAACCCTAAGCGCGAGAATCTCTGCCCTTTTCATATGGGATTTCATGGGGTGGGCGATCGGAGTGCGGGACGGATTTGCCCCGGTAAAGACATCGCACTCAAGATGCTGGTGGATGTCGTGAGTACGGTAGGCAAAGTGCGCCGAGCCTCTGAGCCTAACTTGCACGGGTAATTAATCCAAAAGCTCGATCGGACAGCGGTTGAAACTGAGATATTACACCATTCTCGCTTAACAGGCTTTCCGGCCTGTTCCACAAGACATCAAGTTTCTTGTGGGGTGTCCCGCCCGCCCTTGAAAAACTTATTGGCAATGGTGCAAGATGTGAGTTGAAACCGCACGCCACACAAACGAAGTCCGATCGAGCGACTAAGAAATCAAGGGGGTATCTAATAGGAAACCAAAACACAACTATTTTGAGGATAGATAATACCATGTTAATCGAAGAAAAGCAACTAAAAGACATCGCGAATTGGATGAAAGTAGAACATCCAGCGGAGTTACCCGAAGTCCTGCAAGGTATCTTTTTTATGGACGGGAATGTTTTACCAGACGATTGTTTGACGATGTACAGTTCAGACTGGAATGCTGACCAACTGACTTTATTGCTGCGCGTTTTTGACCCTATTATCTGGACATTTTATTCATCAATGGCGGGACGGATGTTACTTTATTTGGTCAAATTTTCTCGCTTCAGCTACTTGTTCCGATTCTCGGATGCAACTTTGCAGCACGGGCACATTACGCCCATAGTGTTTGGATTGTCTGTGCCGGAGTGGCTGGTTGATTTTTTGATCGATCGAGATCCGAACACTCCGAATGGAGATATCTGGTATCGAAGAAACTCCTTTTTCGGCAAGCCTGCTGACAGCGGATATATACTCCGCAGGATTGTAGACAAAGATGGCAACTACACATCAGCGTTTCCCGATATGCTGTCTAAAGTTGACAGTGATTGTTTAATCATTGCCAAAGAGTGAAAATATTTACAAAAACGACAAAACCCGCTTAATTAGGCGGGTTTTGTCGAGCAAAGCGCCGCGGTTTGAACCGACGGCCCCCACTACACACATTTTATTTGCTAGCCTATAAAGGCTATGCAGCAAGCTCTCGCAGGCTATTGTCAATTATTCTGATCAATACTTCGGATGGTGTGTGATTGGCAACTGTAGAATAAGGGTTTCAGGGCGATTCTGCAATCCCTCTGCTTAGCCGTAAATCAAGGGTTTCAGGCTACGACCTAAAAAGTTTCCAAACTATTGGAAGCTATAAAAAAAACTAAAGATACGAAATTTTTGCCAAAAGAGACAGTTGATAAATAGGTGTAACCATCCCGTTGTGTTCAAGAGTGCGATCTTACTCCCCAGATTTATCACCAATTGAGTTGTCAGGAGTCAAAAATCCAAGGGATTATTCGTTCGGAAGCTGCCCGAATTTCAGAGACTCTTGATGCCACGCTAGCCAAAGCGATCGATAAGCTGCTACGCAGCTAAACCGGATAAAACAGCATTGCCTTTATTTTTGATTTTTCGCTCCCATTTGATAACCATTTCTCCTTCATTTAATAATCTATGTAGTAATTCTGACAATTCTTCTACTGACTTAAACAGTCGATGTGCTATATATTCTTTTGCTGAATGCCAGACCAATTCAATCAAATTATAATCTGGGCTGTAAGGTGGCAAAAATTCTCAAATAATATGAGGCATTTCGGCTGATATTTGGCTCACAATATCTTTCTTTTTATGAAAACTAGCATTGTCTAAAATAATTACAATTTTTATTCCTGATTCGGCAAAACTTTCAGCTTGATTACCCTGTTCTCTCCATTCTTGAACTATCGAATCATTTAAGGCATTAATTTGCTCATAAAACGTATTCGAGTCTCCTTTTTTTATTACAAAATTTAACCTTTTTTTGTCATGATATCTCAATCCACCCATGATATTTACTCTGCCTCTTCTCCTTTGACCTGTGATTTTTTTTCGACTACCTTTTTTACCCCAAGTTTTTCTTCTTATCACTCGCTCTTCTATATCCACTTTCGTCCCAAAACCATACCTGTAAAAGCTCTGGGCTTTGTTTTGTTATTTTTAAATACTCGGATAGCTTTTGTTTAAATACTTCTCTTTCAACGGGATTTTGTTTGTCCTTTAAACTATATTTAGCCCAAATGTAAACGTATTTTTTTTTATGTAGTATCCTGGATATTTGAGAACCACTCAATTTAATTCCTGTGACTTTTTCTAAATATGTTGCTAGTCGGGCTGCCGTCCATCTCCCAAATTCATATCCATATTCTGCCGGATCTTTATCGATTGTATCTATCAATATTTTTTCATACTCTGGAGTGACTTTGCGAAAATTTCCTGGGCTTCTTTTCTCTAAAAAACTCTCCAAATTATCTGGGTCGCCATGAACTGACCAATCAGCTACCGTTGTGTAAGCAATCTCCATGAATTCACTGATTTCTCCATAAGTTTTTCCGTCATTTATTAGCAATAAAATTAGAACTTTTTCCCTCACATAATTATCATGCGACTCTTTTAAGAGTTTAATGAGTTTCTGTTTTTGATTTTGAGATAGATGGTTTTTGGCTGGCATACATTATAACTAATGATCGCTTATCTTATATTTATATTATACAATCTAGCTGCGTATCAGCTTAGACATCTCCGAAATCAAAATTGGTAGCCGGATCGCAGATAGTCTAAAATTAAATTTTAACTATAAAAAAAACATGATTCAGCTTCAGAAACATATTGATAAGCATCCATCGAAAACTCAAAGATTGCTAGGTATTAACTACGATCAACTGATAAGTTTAATTGTTCAATCTGAGGGTTGGTACGCTCGAAAACAAGCAGAAATAGAGCATAAAAAAACGAGAATCATTAAAGCGGGAGGCGGGAAAAATCGTAAGTTAACAGTTGCCAATGAAATCCTATTAACTTGAGTTTACTTACACCAATTGCCGATATTTCAAATGTGAGGAGTACAATTTGACGTAAGTGAAACAACAGCCAATGACATTTTTCATCATTGGTTAGCTGTTTTGAGAGAATTGTTGCCAGCGAGTGTATTAGAACAAGTAAAAAACCATGAAAATGACTGGCTATGGGTAGAAGAAATATAGAGTAAATTTGAATTAAGAGTAGACAGCTATGAACATCCCTGTGAAAGACCTACACACTATCAAAAGCAAAAAAAGTATTATTCAGGAAAGCCAAACAGACATATATTTAAAAATTAACTAATAGTCCTCCCGTCGGGCAAAGAAATAGTAGACGTAGTAGTAGGAGAAAGTGGAGCAACAAGTGATATTAATATATGGCGCGAACGACATAAAGAATTAAGCGAGGGTCAACTCTTTTAATGAAATAAAGCTTCTGTAGGATAAAAAGCAATATCGGCACCTCATAAGAAAACGAAAAATCAAGATTTAACGACCGAGCCAAAAACTGAAAATCGCAAGCGCGCCCAAAAAAGAATAGTTGTAGAGCAGATAATTAGAGTCGTCAAAATTTTCCGAGTAGCTGCGGAAAGATTTGGCTAAAATCTGGGAATTACGAACAAATAATTTTAGCAGTATATGGGTTAGTAAGGTGGCGAATAGGTGCGATTGCTCTACCTAGTTAAAGTGAAATAAAATCACATAAAAATGAATTAAAACAGTAGCTCAAATAGACTCATTTTTATTAATTAATCTTTAAATGCTTATCGCTTCGTTAGTTTTTGACAATTAGAAACGAAGTGTCAAATAGCCACAAACGGCTCACGTGAAAGGCTTGGAGATTTTCGGAGATGTCTGTTAAGCAGATTTCCGATCGAGCAGTCATCTCCAAGTCCGAAGCTTCTGCTGTGTCATTGAGAACAAAACTAGAATTGTTGACTGTTAGCTTGCGACAATCCACACTATTGAGTAAATGTTTTGGGATTAGATTACCTCTGCCAACTATGAAATCAATTCTTTTATGTCGCTCTCTAACTAGACAGTAACTTGAGACGGCAAATGATGTGCAGCAGATGATAGGGCAATTCTACTTTTCGTGGCGAGAACCGATCGTCAGTAGACAGAAAACTTTTTTGCTAGGTACTGAAGTAGATCTGACGGGGTGACAACGCCTCTTTTACCTTGATGGTAAGAGTGTTGAGGCTCCTCAACCTCGAAAAAGATAGCGGATTATTGATAGGCTGATTGACAAGGACGATGGGTTACGCCCCGCATCGCTACGGGAGCGGTCGATCGGCGACCAAGGTATTTCTCGGAGGTCGTTAGCCGAACAAGTGGCGATCGCCTTCTTCCAGATCTTTTTTGAGGCCTATTAACTCTAACCCTTGTATAATAAGCCGTTCAACTTTGCTTTGTAACCGAAGGTAAAACTGCCAGAACTATTGCGATTGCTTCGTTTCACCTCGCTTTTGACTACTTATGTATTTTCCCACTCATCTACTTAGTTAGGCGGTATGTAATAGTGATGGGAATAACATATATAGCCCCTATTTACTCTCCCCAAAACGCTCGCACCCAATATGCACCTGCCACTCCACTATTAAGAGTAGATTCCGCTAACATACCATCCCACGCACGGGGACTACTATTAACAATCCTTTGAGCCTCTTCCACATTTTCTGTTTAAATCACCCAAAGTCCCGTTCCATCATGGGGAAAAAACGGGCTTTACTCACAGTAGTATTCCTTTCTCCTGTTGCTCGCGAAACGAAGCTAGCTGATTTTAATCGTGTTCTGGGTGAGCGATTTTGGAGTCGTAATACTCTGGAATGGTTGCTACAACAACCGCAAAAAGCTTAGACATAATGCTTTTCTCAACTGATAAATTTAAAATCAAAGATAGCATAATGCTCCAATTACTTTTGACAACCCCGCACTATTGTCATTTTTTAGTAAGTGATTGAAGCCCAGCTATGCAATACCTAATTCTTTCTTTCACTGACGCACAACTAGATAGCCCCGTGTCTTTTTGGAAATTGAATCAGTAGTATTCATCGCTTTCCAAAGATTCTCCGTAGAAGCCCATACATGCGGATATTTATAACTGGCTACGTCTTCAATCAGAAACCGATCGCTTTGCTCGTGATAGGCAGCGAGGGGAGAAATATGCCCACTTTTACTTTGACCCAAAACAGAGCGTTGGTAGTTTACGATTATATAATCCCCTGAACGCGTAAGGTTGGCTTGAGCTTGGGTACGAAATTGGTTAAGTGTTGTCCCCGACGCATAGTAGACCTCAACTTTGATGTTGTGACTTCTCAGTAAAGCCGCTAATTCATCAAGAGTCATCCCCGAAAAAGTGACTGCATAAGAAGAACGGATATTCTGGGTTTGACTATTAAAAAAGGTGTCTTGGGTTAGAGGGCGATAGCCCTGTCTTTTGCTGCCGAGTGCATTCAGAACCATCACACTACTAGCCACACCACAATAGGCTGGACGTTTTTGGGTTTCAATGTGGGTGCTAAGTGGTTGAAAATCCTGTTTGCTGTTGCTCTGACTCAGTAGTTGTTGTCCTTCTGGTGACTCTAGAGAAACCAAATTTTTGGGAAGTGGTAGTAGCTCAACACAAGGTGGCGAGAAGACCTTCCAGGTAAAAACGCTTAAACCTGTGCCGAAAATTAGTAGAATATCCCCTCCAGCTTTTATTAGTCGCGATCGCCATCGGTGATTGCCAGACTTTTGATTTAAGTCCATATCATCATCTCTCTCAAGAACAGTTGTGTGAAAAAAGTCTTAGCCGGAATTTTTCGGTTGGTGATTAAACGTTACAATGTTTTCGTGACCACCGTCGAATTTGGCTACTGTTCCCTCACTTGGTGTGGCAGGCGGTGTTTGGTTTGCAGGCCCGGTAAAACCTTTGGCTTTTTGAGGGATGAGAGGCTGTGAAGAGCCGGGAGTAGATGGTTTCTCTGGATTATTGGTATTAGACATGATTATGGAAGATGATAACACTCATTACATTATAGAAGATGCAAATGGGTCTACAAATATTCACCTAGCTTACGAGTATACAGAGTCAGTTTACAAAGCTCGGAAGGAAGACTTAGATAACCAAAATGGGAAACTGGGAACATTTTTGGGTTTTGGGGGATTGCTACTAAGGTTTGCTGCGGATTTACCGGGAGAAAACACAGGGTGTCTTACTTGTTTGATACTAAAAGTAATGGTATGCGGATTCTCTGCTGCATCTATTTTTGCCTGTGCTACAGGACTAACATCCAACAAGCTCGGTCATATTGTCAAACCAAAAGATTTAATGACTGATTATTGGTACAATCTGTCAGAGGAAAGATGCAGAGCTTACATTATAAATACTTGGGTAGAAGCTATAGAAGTATTTGAGGAGGCAGCAATAAAGAAAGGTCAACGTCTAAATATTGCCATCTGGTTACTGGCTATAGCAACTATTGCCTTTGCTCTGGATCTAATTATAGCAAGTGTTTTGACAGGTTCAATTGTTCGCAATAATTAAGGAAAGATCTTATTTTTTTCAACCCACCTGAAAAACTTTGATTCTGGAATACAATTATGGAATCTATGGATTTACGCGAGATTGCATCATGCCGCCGATACCAACAGTCACAGTCAAGTCAGGATACAAGCCGCAATCAATCGATACCCTGTTAGCGGCTTACAAGAAGAGGGAATTTACATCTACTCGCCCGAAGATATCGTCTTACAAAAACTCAGTTGGTACAAACTCACTCGCGGCGGTTCCCAAAAACAGTGGAGGGATGTGTTGGGAGTTTTGAAAGTGCAACTGGGTCGGCTCGATATCGCTTATATGAACCAGTGGGCTCTTACACTCAAACTAACAGATTTGCTTTCTGGAGCGCTGCTTCAATCAGGACATTAAGAGTTGTAGGCAATTGAAAATGAAACAAAACAACCAACAACGTGCTACTGCCAATAAAATAAAAAAATGGATTCAAGCAACTAAGGAAGTTGAAAAAGCTCGATTTGCCATACCGATAACCAGGCTGACGAGTATCAAAAGTCTGTGCGTTGATGAAGTTGCCGCCGAAAAGTTTGGGATCTACATTACTCAACGGGTACAACAGCAGATGAATCAGACAGCTTGTCCCGAACACTTCACCGATGAAGAATGGGAACAGCAACAACAGTTAGTGGATGAAGCAATTTCGCTGATGCAAAGTTACCGAGAAAACCCTAGTTACGAAAGCCGGCAATCTCTCAACAGCTTATTGAGAGAAATTGATGGGTTGCAAGGGGATAACTACCGCAATTTTAGGTGGACGACGGTGCGCTTTGTCCGCAGCGGAGATTTACTAAAATTAGAGTATGCACTGCGGTGTTTTGTGGAGGAAAACTTTCCCTATTGGGCTTATAAACTAGCCGCAGAATATGTAGAACGTTATGGATTGCAGTCTGGTTCGGGTATCGTTGCTGAATCTGTACCCTTGTTGTTGGAAGTAGCAGAATTTTGGTGTCAGTATTATTTCGATAAGAGTTTGAGCGAGAAATTTCCTGATGGGGGCTCGCGCTGTGTTCGACCCAACCCGTGAGAATGTCCCCTACTTACTGCATCTTTTTTTAGGAATCCTTAACAAACCCAACACTCTGGGCGATCGCACTTTTTGAAACTTCAGGAAACAGTGCAGAAAGAGGTGATTCAATTGGCAGTAACGTACAACGCCCTGCATTGCGCTTTAGTTGCCCGTACCCTCTGTCAAATGGAAGAGCGATCGCACTTTTTACAACAGCAGCAGGAGACAAGAAATAACTAAAACTAGAATCTCTGTTTTGAAAAGCCGGGACTACCTAAAATCTCATGTCACCTGAAAAAGGAACAACTAGAACTTAGCCATCTCCGCACGTGGACTGACAAGTTCAGGCACATTAGGAGGCAACGCCAGAAATTTCCAAGTTTGCTGAGTAAACTAGAGATATAGTAACCCCCAATTTATTGAGGACTGGAAAATGGATGCAATTACTGACCTGCCGGGGTATCGCATAACAGAACAACTCTATGCAGGATATCGCACTCTAGTATATCGAGGTGTTCGGGAGAGCGATCGCACTCCAGTCGTCATCAAACTGCTGCGGAATGAATACCCCAGCTTCAGCGAATTGGTGCATTTTCGCAACCAATATACCATTGCCAAAAATCTCAACCTCCCCAGTATTGTTAAACCCCTCGATTTAGCAGCCTACAAAAACGCCTATGCTTTGATAATGGAAGACTTTGGAGGAGTCTCTCTGTCTACTTATCTCAAGGCAGCAACTGATCAAAACCAACCCGATCAATCTGGAGCTTTAGAAAACTTTCTCAACAAGGCTTTGCAACTAGCAGAGATTCTCCACTATCTCTACCAAAACCGAGTCATCCATAAAGATATTAAGCCAGCTAACCTCCTAATACATCCGGAAACCAAACAAATTAAACTCATAGACTTTAGCATCGCCTCCCTACTGCCGAGAGAAACCCAAGAAATTCAAAATCCCAACGTATTAGAAGGAACCCTCGCCTATATTTCTCCCGAACAAACTGGACGAATGAACCGAGGCATCGACTACCGCACCGACTTTTATTCTCTGGGAGCCACCTTTTACGAACTGCTGACAGGAAAACTGCCATTTGAATGTGACGACCCGATGGAGTTGGTTCACTGCCATATTGCCAAACAACCTCCTTCAATAAACAGCCAAGAAATCCCGCAGGTGATTTCGGATATTGTCATGAAGCTGATGGCAAAAAATGCCGAAAAACGCTATCAAAGTGCCTTGGGATTGAAACATGACTTAGAACGGTGTTTGCAGCAATACCAAGAAACTAGAAAGATTGAAAGCTTTCAATTAGGACAGCGCGATATTAGCGATCGCTTCCTGATTCCCGAAAAGCTTTATGGTCGAGAAACAGAAGTACAAACCCTGTTGAATGCCTTCGATCGTGTTGCAAATGGCACATCAGAATTAATGCTAGTCGCTGGGTTCTCCGGGATTGGAAAAACGGCTGTAGTCAACGAGGTACATAAACCGATTGTCCGGCAGCGCGGCTATTTCATCAAAGGCAAATTCGACCAGTTTAGCCGCAACATTCCCTTCTCGGCATTTGTCCAGGCATTCCGCGATTTTGTGGCACAATTACTGAGTGAAAGTGATGCCAAAATCCAAGAATGGAAAACTCAAATTCTCGAAGCGCTTGGTGACAGCGGACAAGTCATTATTGAAGTCATTCCCGAACTAGAACTGATTATTGGAACACAACCCCCAACCCCTGAATTATCGGGGATGGCTGCTCAAAATATCTTTAATTTGCTCTTCCACAAATTCATTGCTGTCTTCACCACAAAAGAGCATCCATTGGTGATATTTTTGGATGACTTACAATGGGCGGATTCGGCATCGCTGAAGTTAATGCAATTGCTCGTCAATGAGTCGCAATTGGGTTATCTGTTGCTGCTGGGAGCCTATCGGGATAATGAAGTATCACCAGGCCATTCCCTGATGTTGACCCTAGATGAAGTGAGGAAGGCAGGAACCACACTCAACACTATTACATTAGCACCACTTGGCCAAATCAGTTTAAATCAATTGGTAGCGGATACGCTAGTTTGTTATCCTAATTTGGCACAACCGCTGACAGAATTAGTCTATCAAAAAACTCAAGGAAACCCATTTTTTGCGATGCAGTTTCTCAAAGCATTGCATCAGGATGAATTGATTACTTTTGAGATAAAATCGGGACATTGGCTGTGCGATATTAGCAAAGTTCGAGAGGCAGCGCTCACTGATGATGTGGTGCTATTTATGGCGCAGCAGTTGCAAAAAATGCCAGCAACAACTCAGTCAGTTTTAAAATTAGCCGCTTGCATTGGTAACCAGTTCGATCTGGCAACATTGGCAATTGTTTCAGAGAGTTCGGAGACGGAAACCGCAACCGCACTGTGGAAAGCTTTACAGGAAGAGCTGATTATTCCCCAAAGTGAAGTTTATAAATTTTATGTAGGCGCAGAAGAGGCGATTTCTGAAGCGACTTCTCAAACCGTTGCCTATCGTTTTTTGCACGATCGCGTTCAACAAGCTGCTTATTCCCTCATTCCTGATGAAAAAAAGCAAGTAACTCATCTCCAAATCGGACAGTTGTTATTACAAAAATTCTCAGACATAGAGCAGGATGAAAAATTATTTGAGATTGTCAGACACTTAAATGAGGGTAAAGATTTAATCACTCAACCAAGAGAGCGCCAAGAATTAGCCGAATTAAACCTAGTGACAGGCCGGAAAGCCAAAACTTCTACTGCTTATGCTGCCGCAATGGTATATTTGCAAACGGCGATGGGGTTATTGACAACAGACTGTTGGCAAAATCATTATGAATTGACCCTCAATATTTACATTGCTACTGCCGAAGCTGAATATTTAAACCTGAACTTTGAGCAGTCCTTAAATATAGCTGAGATTGCCATGCAAACAGCCAATAATTTACTCGATCGAGTGAAAATTTATGAATTACAAATGCAGATTTATATCGCTCAACTAGAAATGGTAAGGGCAGTAGATATTGGATTGGAAGTATTAGAAAAACTCACAATAGATTTGTTAACTATAGACGTGGAGAAGGAGTTGATAATTGATTTACCAAATCTTGAGAATTTAGATAATTTACCAAACATGACCGATCCATATAAGCTGGCCGCAATGCAGATTTTAAAAATCCTTTGTGCGCCTGTATTTATGGTCAGATCCGAGATTTTTCCGCAAATAATTATCATTATGATTAATTTGTGTCTTGAATATGGAAATTCGGCAACATCATCTTTTGCCTATGGTTTTTATGGATTATTGCTAGTCGGATTTAGCCAATTAGATAGAGGATACTATGCCGGTTTAATCGCATTAAAATTATTAGACAAATTTAACGCTAAAGAACTCAAGTCTAAAGTTTATAACTTATTTAATTCTAATATTCGGACTTGGAAAGAACACGCCAAAAATAGTGTCGATCCTTTGCGAGAAGGCGTACAAGCAGGGCTTGAAGTAGGTGATTTTGAATGGGGTGGATATTGCGCAGCCAATTTGTGTAGTTACTTAT
This sequence comes from Microcoleus sp. K4-B3, assembly GCF_036704615.1. Taxonomy (NCBI): domain Bacteria; kingdom Bacillati; phylum Cyanobacteriota; class Cyanophyceae; order Oscillatoriales; family Microcoleaceae; genus Microcoleus; species Microcoleus sp. K4-B3. Next base: position 14,875 of record NZ_JAUBSF010000005.1, on the reverse strand, counting down.
TTTTTACGGAGGACAACTTAGATTCTGCCGTCCGGCAACAAGGAGTTTATGTTGATTTGTGTATTAACATTAAACAAGAAATTCCTATTCACTTTTCGCAAGTATGGCGACAACTAGGTTTAAATTTACAGGATCAAGCAGCAGATTCCATATTATTGAGCGGTGAAAGTTTTGATGAAGGTAAAATTTTGCCCCGCATCATTGCAGCTAAATCGGGAACAGTTTTATTTGTTTTTTATGTAGCTAAAACTATTCTACTTTACTTGTTGGGCGATAGTAGCCAAGCCTTAAAAAATGTGCGACTAGCACAGGAGCAAGCCGGAGCTGCTTTTGGTTTTATGCAAGTCGTAGTTCTCAACTTTTATCATTCGCTAACATTGTTAAATTGCTATGATGAACTCACGGTGGATGAACAACAAAACTACTTAAAGCAGGTCAATATTAATCAGGAAAAAATGAAATTTTGGGCAGACAATGCGCCACAAGTAAACCAGCATAGATATGAATTAATTGAGGCAGAAAAAGCTCGGATATTAGGGATTAATTGGCAAGCATTAGAGTTATACGATCGCGCGATTGCAGGAGCCAAAGAAAACGAATATCTCCAAGAAGAAGCGTTAGCCCACGAATTAGCTGCCAAGTTTTACCTTGACTCGGGCAAAGAAAAAGTGGCCGCCAGCTATATGCAGGAAGCATATTACTGTTATGCCCGTTGGGGAGCAGTAGCCAAGGTTCGAGATTTAGAAAAAAGGTATCCGCAGTTACTTCAAAGCATTGCTAAGCGAGAGACCGTATCTATAAGTACCACCCAGTCGAGCGCTTCAACCACAATGACCGATACTAATATACTAGATTTTGCGACAGTGATGAAAGCCTCGCAAGTGCTGGCTGGGGAAATTGTTCTCGAAAACTTATTAGCAAAATTACTAAAAATAGTCTTAGAAAATGCCGGCGCAACTTCGTGCTTTCTCATCTTAGATAGAGGAAGTGAGCTGTGGATAGAAGCAGCGGGTAAACTTGAGTCAGACCAAGTATTTGTGCCTCAACTGGTGTCGGTTCAAAACAGCTTATTACTCCCACTTTCAATAATTAATTATGTTGCCAGAACTCAACAAGATGTCGTTCTGGCTGACGCGCATCTAGCTGAAAATTTTCTCAATGATTCTTACATTAAATTGCATCAACCTAAGTCCGTTTTGTGTGCTACTATTCAAGGGCAAGGTCAACTCATCGGTCTTGTTTACTTAGAAAATAATTTAACTACAGGTGCCTTTACTCCCAACCGCTTGTCAGTGGTCAGAATGTTGTGTTCCCTAGCGGCAATTTCTATTAAAAATGCCCAACTCTATGACCAATTAGGGGAATACTCGCGAACCCTGGAACGTAAGGTTATAGAAAGAACCCAAGAATTGCAACAGGAAATCGCTGTTAGAATGCAGACAGAAAGAGCCTTGAGCCAGTCTGAGGAAAAGTTTTCTAAAGCCTTTCGTTCCAGTCCTAACCCGATCGCGATCGCGCGGTTCGCAGATGGACGCTACATTGAAGTGAACGACAGTTTCCTCAGCACTTTTAGTTACTCTCGCGAACAGGTAATTGGTTTTACACCAATTGAGTTGAATCTTTGGGTTAATTTAGAAGAATGTGGCAGATACAGACAACTATTGCAAGAATCAGGAGTGGTTCGCAATCAGGAATTCGATTGTCGTACTTCCGCCGGCGAGGTGAGGAAGATGCTGGTATCAGCAGATATTATTGAGCTGGGTGGAGAAGCGTGTATTCTCTTAGTCACTAACGACATCACCGATCGTCAAAGGGTAGAAGAAGCGCTCAAAGAAAGCGAGGCTAAATACCGTGACTTAGTTGAAACATCGCAGGATATGATTTGGTCAGTTGATGTTGAAGGGCGTTATACCTTCGTCAACGCTGCTGTCAAACATATTTTTGGCTACTGCCCTGAAGAAATGATAGGGCGAAAATTTACAGATTTCAAGACACCTGAACAACTTCTCAAAGATAACGAGATATTCCAATGTATCCTGAACGGAGAGTCCGTCTTTCAGTATGAAACTATACAATTAGCTAAAGACAGCAGACCTATCAATCTCCGGGCAAATGCAATTGTAGTGCGGGATTCCGAGGGAAATATTCTAGGAATAACTGGCACAGCAAGCGATATTACGGAAAGCAAAAAAGCAGAGGAAGCCTTACAACAAGCCAAAGAAGTGGCAGATGCGGCTAACAAGGCTAAAAGCGAATTTTTATCAAATATGAGTCATGAACTGCGAACTCCCCTCAATGCAATTCTCGGCTTTACCCAAGTGCTGGCCCGAGACTCATCCCTTTCTCACATACAGCAGGAACAGATCGGCATCATTAGTCGCTCTGGAGAGCATTTGCTGGCACTGATTAATGATGTGCTGGAAATGTCCAAAATCGAGGCAGGTCGGATTACCTTAAATCCTACTAGCTTTGACCTGTATCATTTGCTCCATTCTCTCGAAGAAATGCTCAAACTAAAAGCTGATTCTAAAGGTTTACAGCTCAGTCTTAACATCAATTCCAACATTCCTCAGTATGTAAAGACTGACGAAAGTAAATTGCGTCAAGTCTTGATTAATCTGTTAGGAAATGCGATAAAGTTTACTACGAAGGGAAGTGTAACGCTTCGGGTTGCAGCAATTAGTGCGAAACAAAAGTCCCCAACAGACAACGAAGCAGGGACTATTACGTTTGAAGTGGAAGACACTGGTTACGGCATTGATCCTACTGAGCTAGATTCTCTATTTAAGGCTTTTGTGCAAACAGAAGCAGGTCGGAAATCTCAAGAAGGAACAGGCTTAGGTTTACCCATCAGCCGACAATTCGTACAACTGATGGGAGGAGACATTACCGTCAGCAGTACCTTGAATAGAGGAACAATTTTTAGTTTTGATATCCAAATTAGCTCCCCTGAGATGGCTGAAGTTCAACCTCGACAATCAAGAAGGCGGGTAATTGGTTTAGAACCCAACCAACCCTCATATCGCATCTTGGTGGTTGATGATAAATGGGAGAGCCGTTTGCTATTGGTTCATCTTCTCGAACCGCTTGGCTTGGAGGTGCGCGAAGCAGTAAATGGTCAAGAAGCTATTAGAATCTGGGAAACTTGGAAACCTCACCTAATTTGGATGGATATGCAAATGCCTGTGATAGACGGGTATGAGGCCACCAGACAAATTAAAGCCCAGATTCAAGAGGAGGCTACCCCCATCGTTGCGTTGACCGCTAGCGCTTTTGAGGAAGAGCGAGCCATTGTTTTATCATCAGGCTGTGATGATTTTGTCAGCAAGCCTTTCCGAGAAGAAGTTATTTTTGCCAAAATGGCTGAACATTTAGGGGTACAGTATCTCTATGAAGATTTACCGAACCTTAAATTATCTCAGCTTGGGGGTCAAGACTTGAGTGTAAAAGGAGAGGAAGAAACTGAATTATTGAGGACGAATTTAGCCACAATGCCTGCGGAGTGGGTGATACAGTTACATCAAGCAGCTATCGATGCTGATGCAGAGCTGATTTTAAGTTTGGTCGCCGTCATCTCCGAATCCAATACTTCTTTTGCAGAGACTATCGCCGATTGGGCTAACAACTTTCGGTTTGATAAAATCACTAACTTAACTGAAGAAATGATTCCATGAACAGCCAGCAATTAGAATCTGATTTTGCCAATCTTTTAGTGGTTGACGATACGCCAGACAACCTGCGTCTTTTATCCACTATGCTGAGCGACAAAGGGTATAAAGTTCGGGGCGTAATAAACGGAGAGATGGCATTAAAAGCAGCGCGTTCAACTCCACCCAATTTGATTTTGCTCGACATCACGATGCCCCAGATGAATGGCTACGAAGTTTGCCAACATTTAAAAGCGGATGGCAGAACTTCGGGTATTCCAGTTATTTTCTTGAGCGCCCTAGATCAAGTGTTGGATAAAGTCACAGCATTTGCTGTGGGAGGAGTAGACTACATCACCAAGCCATTTCATTTAGAAGAAGTTTTAGCTCGTGTCGAAAATCAACTAACTCTTCAGCGTTTGCAAAAAAAACTGCACGAACAAAATGCGCGATTGCAGGAGTCCGAAGCTAAAGAGCGGGAGAAATCCCAACAACTAGAGCTGACTCTACAACAGTTACAACATACGCAAGCTCAACTCATCCAAAGCGAGAAAATGTCAAGTTTGGGGAATGTTGTAGCGGGGGTAGCTCACGAAATTAACAATCCGATTAGCTTCATTAAAGGGAACCTCTCGCCCGTAAGGGAGTACACTGAAGATTTGCTGAGGCTGGTGCAACTCTACGCAGAAGATTTCCCCAATCCCACAGCCGCTATCCAGGAACAACTGGAGGCGATCGATTTCACTTTTCTCAGGAATGACTTGCCGAAGTTAATTGCTTCTATGAGGATAGGAGCTGACCGAATCGGAGAAATAGTGCAATCGCTGCGGAATTTTTCCCGACTCGATGAAGCTGAGTTGAAAGCGGTGGATATTCATGAAGGAATTGAAAGTACGCTGATGATTTTGCAGCATCGGCTGAAAGATGAAGCAGACCAAACGATAATTAAAGTGGTAAAAGAGTATGAGGCTCTGCCAAAGATAGAATGTTATGCGGGGCAAATGAATCAGGTTTTTATGAACGTCCTGACCAATGCGATTGATGCGTTGCCGTCACAAAAAAGTTGGGCAAAAGAGGCAGGTGATAGCAGCCAAATCCCTACTATTACTATTTGCACGAAGTTACTCTCCGACTTTCAACTGGGTATTTATATTACTGATAACGGCCCGGGCATAACCGAAGATATTCAACAACGCATATTTGAGCCATTTTTTACAACGAAGGAAGTGGGCCAAGGAAAGGGTTTGGGGTTATCGATTAGCTATGCTATTGTAGTGGAAAACCACGGCGGGCAACTCCGTTGTCTTTCGGTACCCGCTCAAGGGGCGACATTGGCAATCGAAATTCCGATTCACCACTCTCAAAAATAATTTTTTAAATAAAATTTGGCAGGGTTATAACAACCATGTATTATTGACCGCCATTAAAATAAACTGGTTTTTACAGCACAACGATATCTGCTAATAAAGATTTAGAAGACATTTATTATCCCAATAGTCCGGACAGTTTTTATAGGGCCCAATGGCTTATGTTCTAAGACTTCGCAGCCCCTGTGGATAATTAAATCAATGTCAGCTCCACCCCTGACTTACATTTAATTCGACTTTTTTATGCTCCTTGCCCCGCGTAAGCTTGTAGTATCGTTCCAAAAACTGTCCGGAGTATTGTTATCCCAAACCATCCGATATTAATTCGGGCAATTACTCTTTCTCGATCGTACTTTTATTGCAAGGTGCGCTTTTAGATAAATCTTTTGATTCAGATTACGCTAGCCGAGTGGCGCGGTAAGGCTTTGTGGTAGTCGTTCCGAACCATTTGCGCCCTTTGCCCATCAATCCCAACTCATATCATGTCCGATCGATCGACCGTGATACGATCGACAGTTCATCTCTATCCAAGCATTCTTTTGGGAGCGCTTGTGGTCACTCGCGCGCACAGGCGTTGACTCTGGAGTGTACGCCCCGACAATAGCCGTCATCTCAACTAAACTCTCATTGATGTTGTCGAGCGCGTGAATCTCATGGAACTGACGCGCTCGAACTCGACAATTGATGCTATGGGGGATGCGATCGACACAGCGATCGCGCCTCGCGTGATTTATGACGCGCCAGATCTCGCCCGCGAGTCCGTCTTTCGTTGCCTCCTGAGCGTGAGGGAGCGTGCGTGGAGCCTCACGTTGATGAAGCTTTTGGCTCTGGCCACCAATAGAGGGGAGGCTGTTTTCGGACTTGCCACAATAAGGCTTGTTCTACATCATTGAGTAGAGGGTCCCGATCGGTATGCAAGGCAGCGCCGATCTCCGAGAGAGTCTGGTTCAGAATGGTTGTATCCCCAGACTCGCTTCATAAATCCAACCGCGACTATAAACTGTTACCGCCATTACTTCTGCGGTGGTTTTCCCGCAAGCCAGCAGCCAAATAATTTGGTAATGATGGGCCCTCGTGGTTGTTTTGGCCTGACGGAAACGAGCCATCAAGCTCTTCTGGGATCAGATGAGGTGCGATCGTAATTCGTCTTGGCATTCTCGATCTGAAGGGGTGGTGTTTTTCAAGATCGTATCACGGTCAATCGACCGGACATGATATTAAAGGATGTGCAGGGGTAGGGGCGATCGCGTTTCCGTGTTCGCTAAAAATATTCTTTAAACAGTAATGAAACTTAGTTGGAGGTCGATTGCCAAAAAGGTTCCCGAATACCTTGCTATGCCCCGCGCCATCGCTCTTTTTTCCGCGCCTAACGCCTAACGCCATCCAAGGTTTAGGAATAATATCCGCTAAAAGTGGAGGAGAAAAGACCGGATTCTGAATCAAAAAACAGTTCCTTAATTGATATGGCTGGGGCTATTCACAATGGCTGTTCTGCTTGAGCAGGCGGCTCTTCTGGCAGTGGGATAAATTCTGTCTCTTGAGGAACCTGAGCAAACCGTCCCTCTCTCCAATCGAGTTTAGCTTGCTCAATGCGCGAGTGCCGGCTCGATACAAAATTCCACCACTTATGCCGCTCACCGACAGGTTCACCGCCAATCACAATACACCGAGCCGTGCCTGAAGCAGAAATGTTTGCCGATGTGCCTGAAGTTAGAACCGCCAACCGATGCTGTTCTAAAGGCACTCCATCGATCGCAAGCCCCTCTGTTACGCTGTAAACCGCCTGTTCGCTGTAATTGCCCGGTAAGGTAAATTCTCTTCCAGGAGTCAGTTGCACGTCCAGATAAATCATGGGTGAAAATATTTGAACTGGGGAAGTGCGACCATAGGCATCACCCGCAATCAGGGTGAACGAAACTCCTGTATCCTCCCAAGTAGGCAGATCGGTTGCTGGATGGTGCCGAAACCAGGGGTCGGTTTCTTCGTGTTCGTCGGGAAGTGCTATCCAGGTTTGGATGCCGTGCAGGATGGCTTCTTTACTGCGCTCGTCCTGGGGCGTGCGTTCGGAGTGGACAATGCCTCGCCCTGCCGTCATCCAGTTCACCGCGCCGGGACGGATTTCTTGAACGCTGCCGACACTATCGCGGTGCAGCAAAACCCCTTCAAACAGGTAGGTGAGGGTCGCTAAGTTGATGTGTGGATGCGGTCTGACATCCACGCCCCGACCGGGTGGAAACACCGCAGGACCGAGATGGTCAAAAAAGATGAACGGGCCTACCAGTGCTAGAACGTTTGAGGGAAGCAGGCGGCGGGCTTGGAATCCACCCAAATCTTGAATGTGCGGCTCGATGAGATGCTGGATGCTATCCGTCATAATGTTGATGAAGTTGCCAACGCTAATCGTCTATGTCAAAAGTGCATTATACAAAAAGCTATCCCTAGAGAGTTATATAAGTGACTTGTCTAAACTTTTGTAATGGAAAGCTGTTGTAGAGTATCGAGTTCTCAACCAGCTTTCTGTTTACGAGACGATGGAAAGTTCATCAGTGACTTGAATCCGACCTTTGACTAGGGAGCGAATCAGGCGATCGAGCGAGCCGCGTTCTTCTTCGCTGATGGACTCATCGAGGATGGCAGCCATCATGCCGTAGCGGTCAGCTTTAGTAAGGCGGTGAGTATCGGTGACAGTGGCGATTAATTCGTTGATAGCGCCGGGGAGAAGGTTAACTGGAGACATGGGATTGTTTTGAACTCGACACCTTAATCATCTCCTGGTTTCTCCGAAGAGCAAGTGATGGTGCTGGTTTTTTTCAGTGATAATACTGAAAATATTGGGTGAACCAAGTCCGTGTTACCAGTGATGGAAGTCACAACATTGAAACCAATGCAGTGCTGGAACAATTGGCGGGACTTAAACAATGAAATAAGAGTAAAGAGCTTATAACGTATATAGGGTAAGCATTTTACGTCAAACTACACCCATGAAAGAAACCACGCCTGACGCCATGCCCCCATGCTTTGAGCAATGGTGCGATCGGTTCGATGATGTGTTTAGTCATCAAGCCCAAAAAAAGGGTTGAGACACTATTTGGGGGGATTTTTGGATCTTGCGTGAGCGAAAAAACTTAACACAGATGTCAAACAACGCAGTAGGAGTGGTTTACCACCAATTACACCATTTTTTGACAGAAGCGACTTACTAATGCCCTCGGAACCCAAGCGACAGGAGAAAAAATAATCACAACTTATTCAAGGGCGTAATTGGGTGGAAGTATTTTACCGTGAAGCTCTCATGTTGGTTAGGGTTAAAAGAATATCAAGTGAGAAGCATAAAAAGCCTTCACAGGCACTTCATATTAGTTTTCGGCGCCTACAGTTTTATTTTTTTGCAACAGTTAACCGGAGGATTGAGAAGGCGTTGGGATAACAAACCTTTGAAAATATTTACGCTCTGCCTTCTCAGCTTTTAGAACAGCTATATCTTATCGATTTGTCGGTTGGCTGCAAGATAATGGTGACGTATTCGCCTTACACATAGCAAGTTCGATGCTCTGTTTGGGCTTGAAATTTGTTTAAGTCCCGTTAACCAATAAGTGATTAAGGGAAACCAAAGAGCGTGCGATCGTTAATTGAGGTATTTCCAAAAATCTCGGCAATTTGCGGCGCCGACTTTCAGTTGTAATGGGATAGGGCAATAAGGAGTGCGAGCCGTTCTAATCTTACTTGTTTCTAGGATTGTCTTAAAGAGAGCAAGATTGTGAGTTGAATAAATTGGGTCTGGATCGGTTGTTTTTGTAAGTGGGTCTGATAAAATGTTAGTAACATACTTTTTGAGATAGACTAGCGTCTAATAACACAGGCTGCCTATCTTTTGTTACCACAAATTACCTCGCCCTTTACCCCCTCTGGCTTTGGGGCGGGTTGTCACCCCCCGAGATGGTTCTGATAAGAATGAGGAAACATAATTAACAGATGGAGCGACTTAATAATTTCGACCCCATCTTTTGAGAGTTCAAGTTGGGTCAATCCACCACTGGTGCGGGTTTTGAAGGGGTTGTCACCCCGTCAGCTCGATCGGTTTAATTGTTTACGTTTTGGCGATCGAAGATGTATTGGGCTTTTCGTCCGGCGCCGCCCTGACGGTTGCTATATATAAATATGGATCTAAGGATAATTACTGAAAATTTATTGTTCGATCGACCTTCTTGATTTTTGCTGTACGATTGTCAAATCTATTTCTGTGCAAATTCCGTGCAGCGGTTTGTCCCACGAGTCTACTGGTAGTTGGGCGAGCAAGGCAAATTCAAAGATTGTGCCGATCGCAATTTTTGATTCCCACTCAGCTAAACAGAACATTCGATCGTAATAGCCGCCGCCGTAGCCCAAGCGATAGCCGCGAACATCGCAACCTACAGCGGGTACGAGGATTAAATCTACTTCTGAGCGGTCTATTTTAGGAGCATCCGGCAGTGGTTCGAGTATGCCGTAAGCTCCAGTATGTAAAGCATCTCCGGGCTGCCAGATGTGCCAGGATAGCTGTTTGCCGACACACCTAGGAAATCCCCATTTTTTAGGGGTGGGAATGGCGGTTGTGGGACAGGCATCTTGCCTGTCTCCAGAATTGAGCAGGCAAGATGCCTCCTCCACAGAAGATGTAAATAGGGGACTTAAATCTGGTTCTTGGCGAAAACTGAAGTAGGCGAGGATTGTTTTTGCTTGGTTGAATAGGGGCGAGTTTTGCAGGTGGTTGCAGAGGCGATCGCTCTTTTGTCTCCATTCTTGTGCTGATAGGGATTTGCGGGTGTTGAGGAGCGATCGTCTTAATTCGGTTTTAGTTAATGAAGGTTCAGCAGTATTCATATTTCATATTAAATCATCGCTGCGGGTACGGACATGGCAATGCCGTGTCCTCAAAATGGGAGACACGGCATTGCCGTCTCCCTACAGATATCGTGGCTAATTAACTGGATTTGATATTACATATTGTTTCACCACAGGACAAACGCTGAATAGCGTTTCATTCTCCTGTTCTTCTATTTCCACTAACGATCGCCTCCCCAAAGATTGCAGCCCGTTGAATAACTCGGAGGGCGAGAAATCGGCATCTTGTAGCAATTGCTCTATTGAAACTGGATTCGCTTCTTGGCTGAGCTGGGAGATTAGCTTTTTCTCTAATTCTGACAAACGATTTATCTGCAGGTGCAATGTTGCTGCCAATTCTTCCCCTAGAAATAGCCTATCATATTTCAAAAAATCTGCAACCCGGCCTCGGAATATTTCTTGAATGGTGGTGGCGACTATTTTTAACCACAATGGATTGCCTTGATAGGTGTTAATTAGGTTTTCCCATGTTTCGGGATTGAGTAAACTTTTTTGTCGGAAAATTTCGGCTGCTGCATCTATGCCTTTGAGTTGCAAGGTGCGAACTGGTGAATTTTCACCTTTTAAGGCGGTAATTTCTCTGGGAGGTTCCCAACTATTGAGGATTAAACAACTGTTGTGGGTGGTTTCTCCGATTTGTCTGAAGAGGATGCTATAATTTTCGCATTCTGTGCGGTAATTTCCTGCTAGTTGTCTGCTGCTGAGAATGCTTTGCACGTCGTCGAGGATGATGAGACAGCGGTTTTTTCGCAGATATTCCATTAACAGGGAAAGTCGCTCGGGGATGCTGATAGGGAGTTCGATTTCTGGTTTATTTAAGAGAAATTCTAGGATATTTTTGAGGGTAGTTTCTAAGGGTGGGGAGTGGCGGAGACTTCGCCAGATGACGCATTCAAAGTTATGCTGAATTTGTGGGATGAGGTGGAGGGAAAGTGCGGTTTTGCCAATGCCGCTTATTCCTGATATTGCTGCGAGGGTGCACTTTTCTTGGACGATCCATTTTTCCAGGGTGGCGAGTTCGGATGTGCGATCGCACAATAATGAAATATGAGGTGCATCGGCTAAGTCTAGTCGGGTTTGGGGTTTGGAGGTTTCTGAGGTGGGGGTTGAGGGCGATCGCTTTTGTGGATATTCTGAAAATTGACTATCCTTACAGACATTGACATTACCAATAAAAAAATCATTTCCCGAATTTGATGAAATGATGAATAATTGTCGTCTCTCAAGTGTGGAGCGTAAATTCGATGGAGTAACTTCTTCACCTAATACATTTGATAAACGCTTCCATAATTTTGAAGCTATATTCCTGACGTGACCCTCGCTACAATGCGATGCTTCCGCGATTTGAGAGTATTTTTGACCTTCCCATACACCCCCCAGGATAGCTTCTTGCAGATCCTCCAAATGTTCTCCCGTCTTAGCGAAAACCAGGTCATCGGCAAATCTCAAGACTTCTTTAACGTCCATCGGTGAGTTAAGTTTAGGGGTTTTGCCTATTATACCTGCTATTTTATGACATTTTATGACATGGATGGCAACATTTGAGTTTTTTTGAGAGTTAGCGTCAGGTAAAACAACTTACATTTTCTGACGTTTTATGACTGGACATCACTGTGAATATAATGATATTATCCAAAGATAAGCCATCATTTTCCGCTAATAAACTATAGCAAAACATTGGAGTATTAAGCTCATGGCTAACGAACAAAAAAAAGAACCTAAGCTGAAATGTCCGCTGTCACCAGAACAAAAGGAGACGGTCAAAGAGGTTGCTGATGTCATTGATAAGCATAGAAAAATTGTCAGAAAAATTACGGGTTAAAGCTAATAAATAGTTTTTTTTTGCATCGTATCGATATGAGAAATGATTTGAATGGGTTTGAAATAATCCGACTATTTTTTGAACTGCTTTTTCAGCTAGTTGACTAAGAGTATTGATTGATCGTAGGTATTTGACTTTAAAAGGAAATAAGCATGGATGCACTCGTAGCAGCAATCACACAAATTTTAGATTACATTCACACCCAAGGGCCAGACGCGATCGCGCAGCTAACGGGACTACTCGAAGCTCTCAATGTCGGAGCTGTTTCTGTTGCGGCTCTGTTTGGCTTGATTGCTAACGTACCCGCTGTTATTGAAATTATTAGCCAGTTGATAGCTTTAATGAGTTCAGGTGCCGGTGTTACTGAAATAGCGACAGCGATCGGCTCCTTGGCCGGCTCACTGGGATTGTCTATTGAGTCTATCATCCATATCTTACAAATAATCGGGGCTTTCTTGCTGGCATTTTAAATTGAGTCCCCAGCTTTTCAGGGAATTAACCATACCTTCCCACTTACGCGATCGCACTTAGCGGAGCAGCTACTCCAGCAATAAAACTGTAGGGTTTGGGCTAGGTGCGATCGCCCTCATAATATCACAGTATCAAACTATTTCTGTCGGTAAAAGCTACCGTCAACTTGCTCATATTTATCTTCCACTAGCCACGAGTGAGCCTCATCGTAACTTGAACTTAAAAACAGCGGTTTGTAATTGCCCGATGGCGAGTAAATACAACACTTACCATTTTTGTCGCCCACTAACATCAGAATCCGAGGCGGGAAAACCATCGGATATAACCACAACTCGATAAATTCCCAATCTTTGATGTGTTCGGCGAGGTTTTGTGCGGGGGATAACATGGTAATTATCAGTTCCTTTAATGATTTTAATGATTTATCCCCTAGATCGCAGTTCATCAAATTCTGCTTCTGAATCTTCCTTAGTAAAAATTACATCCTCATAAATAGCATCAATACCTGTGTTAAAATCTACGCTAGCCAAGTGTAGTTCGCTTCCTTGATTATAGGAATACAAAACCCACAAGCCTTCAGCATTAAGGCGAAAACACTCTACCCTCTGCCATTTTTGGCTAATTAACACATACTCTTGAAGCGTTTCTAATTCTTGATAGTCAGCCAAATTATCGCCCCATCGAACCCTTCATTACCATTTGACAAAACCTCGACAATTAAACGAGGATATCTTTTAAAAGATTGAAATGCTTTGTCCCGTCAAAAGTATTTCCCAAACAGTCAGAAGACAATTATTAGATGGCTGTATGAAATTATTGCGTACTTTTATCGTATAAAAACCAGTGGGGTGGTCGAGGGAATTAATAATAAGCTGAAACTGATTAAACGTTCGGGTTATGGATTCATAAATTTTTAAAACTTTCAATCCCGATGTTTACTGAAATGGCATTTTAGCTAATAATTTAGAATATTATATACTGAAGAGCCAAAATTGTTAATGCTTTGATTGTTGTGGCTCTTCCGGGCGAAGATTCGGAAATATTTGTCTTGGAACGCGAACACTTGCTCGACTACTGGCAGAAGTGGTTAAAACGGCTAAAGTTTTTTGTAGACAAAGCTGCTTGATAAATCGAGAAATCGTTAGGGTCAAGCTGAGGTGGCCAGTTCAACCCCTAACTATTTAATTTTAATATCCAATTTGCAAAGTCACAGAAGCTTCTACCTGCTGTTCTCCTCCCACCACTGGCGTTGTAGCATCAGCAGCACCGCGAGCACCAGCAAGTTGCCGATACATAGGAGTAGGAGGCGGCGCGATCGCACCGTTGACTTGAATGCCCAGAATCTCTCCCCGCTTCAGATTGAGCGCGCTAAAGACTGCATCCGCTTGCACTTGAGCGTCTTGAGTTGCTTTTTTGAGTGCTTGTTTTTGAGCTTGTTCGATCGCACTGTCGGCGGCCACAAAGCTCACACCTTGAATTCGCGTTGCTCCCGCTTGCACTGCATCGTCGAGCAAAGTGCCAGCAGATTGAGTATTAAGCCGAAAACTGACGGTATTTGTAGCAATATAACCTGTTAGGCGCTGCTGGTTGTTTTCGTAGCTGTAAGTCGGGTTGAGGGTGATGCCGGTAGTTTCGAGTTTTTCCACTTGGCGCGATCGCAGCAACTCTACCACAGCGGACGATCGCCTCGCCGCTTCCTGCTGCACCTCGGCCGCCGTTTTCCCCTGCACCTCAACCCCCAAAGCAACTTGAGTTTGGGTTGTCGGAATTGCTTCCACACCCCGCCCGGTGACACTCAGCGTTCTCATCCGCTGTTCTTGAGCAGCCGCCGGATCTAATCCCGCGAAACTGACGAGAGTTAAGGTTAAACACAACGCTGTTAACAGACTGCGGAAATTAATGCGATCGCCACGTTGCAAATTTGAATTCATAAACTTGATGCTCCTCACATACGACAGATGCTATACTTTACCTTCTCACTGAAATTGCTAAATATCCGGCTTGTTACATTTTTAGCAACTAAAAAAACAGTCAGTAATTCTGAAGAAATTGTGAGTTATTATGATGTCCGCAGGACTCTCGACCAAACAAACCCGGTGTTCTGGGCAAAATAAGAGGTTTGGCAACGAGAAATATAGAAATTAACCTGGTTTCTGACAATACCTGCGCAACTCCTAGTTACTTTTAAGTTTTATTGAAAAAGGGTAAAATTGTTAAAATATGCAATCTTTAAAACAAGTTGCCCGCCGACTAAAAAAAGAGACTTACGCTGTTTATTTAGCCAGTATAGACCAGAGAGTACCTTGGTACGCCAGAATTTTAGCAGCCCTTACGGTTGCCTATGCTTTTAGCCCGATCGATTTAATTCCTGACTTCATACCGATTCTAGGCTACTTGGACGATTTGATAATTGTACCTTTGGGAATTTGGCTGGTACTGAAGATGATTCCGCCACAGGTTTTAGCCGAGTGTCGGGAAAAAGCAACCACAAAAATAGATCGAGAAAAACCGATAAATTGGGCTGCAGGTGCTATGATTATTGCCATCTGGATGAGCTTGGGAATATTAGCAGCAATGAGCCTAAAACAAATATTTAGACGTTAAAATAATTGGTAGAGTCGATAGGGGAATTTCTACCCCTACCTCTCCTTCAAAACGGAACGTGAAACTTTCGCTTCATTCCGCTC
>NZ_JAUBSF010000220.1:0-1601 GCF_036704615.1 Microcoleus sp. K4-B3 | reverse complement strand
TAACTTAGCCACGCTTAGGGAATGTGGGTACTTTACAATCCTTAACATAAGTGTGTTTTACAGCGCCTACCTACTTACTGTACCTCATAACATCCGGAAGTGCTGTATCACGCCTTAACGGAGGGCGGTGTTTTCATCTTTGACATTGCACAACCCGGACAGATTGTAGCAGGAAACACAACCAAAGGATTCACGGAAGGAAAAGATTGGATAGTTCTGGTTGAGAAGGAAGAAAATCAAGAGAATGAAACCTTAATTCGCCGCATCATTACTCTTCGTAAAGTAGGGGAAACCTACAGGCGAGATGAGGAAATACACAGTTTGCGGTTGTACAATGCAAAAGATATTGCTGAAGCACTCGATGGGAGCATCCCAGTTTGGCCGCCAGTATAAATACTCAAAGACTTAGCAGGCAAGTTGATGGCATAATAGAAAGCAAATAAATTACCATCACCCCAAGTCAATATGACGCCAGAACAACGGCAGAAGATCAAAATAAATCTCCAAGAAATAGCCGATATTTTTGATCAGAATACCCCGCCAGACAATCTACAAAGCTTTGCATCTATCGAACTGACTGTCAGAGAGCAAATAGTAGAGACAGTAGCACCAGAAATTAGCAGTTTTTTTAAACTCAGCAGGAGGAACTGCTTGGGGGAGAAAAAGAACCATAAAAAGTTGCGCGCGTAGAAATAACTCTATCGAGTAAACAAGCCCAAAAGCTGGGAGTAAATAAGGGAAGTCGTTTGAGCCCTCACTTGGAAAAATGTTGTTTATTATTAGTGGGAAATGAATCATTTGCCAATGCGGAGAGAGACTTAAAAATGTTAACAGGAATTTATGTACCCCACAGTACACAACATCGGCTATTAGAGCGTTACAAATTGCTGCCGCCTGAAACTACCGAGAAAGTAGAAGCATGTTCGTATAGACGGAGGAAACGTCAGACTGAGAACTCCTTTAGGAGAAGAAAGAGTCGGTCGGAATTATAAGGCAGTTAAGGTACATCGCCTTTGTAGGGGCAGCTTTTTTACAAAATAATCCAGATTTAGTGGCATGGGTAAATAGCCAACCTCAAAGTGAATCGATAACCTGCTTGGGAGATGGTCATGATGGGGTGTGGAATCTGTTGGGTGCAAATTGGGACTATTGAGCTCTCGAAGAGAGGTACTCGATTGGTATCAGGGGAATAGAAAATCTACATAGAGTAGGAGGTTCGCTCAAACGACTGAGGAGAGCGCAGAAACAACTGTGGCAAGGGTCAACAGTAGAAGCTATAGCCGAGTTTGTAGGAGTTATGAGTAAAGAAAGTGAAAAGTTCCAGAAATATCTGCGAAAACATCAGTCAAGAATCCCAGATTACCAGAATTATCAACAGCAGGGTATTGACATTGGTTCAGGATCTGTAGAGTCTTTAATTAAACAGATTGGAGCAAGAATTAAGATTGTAGGTGCACAGTGGAACGCAAAAAATGTGCCTCAAATTTTAAGACTCAGATGTGCATATTTAAATAACCACATTAAACAATACTCCGGACAGTTTTTAAGCAGCCAGAGTACCATAAGACAAGACTGAAGGAAGGTTAGGGTGATTTAAAATC
>NZ_JAUBSF010000130.1:0-12843 GCF_036704615.1 Microcoleus sp. K4-B3 | reverse complement strand
TTTTTGGCTGGCATACTTCTGGCTTTTCTGTGACTTGTGATTTATTATTATACCAGTTTTAATGCGAAACAGCTTAGTGTCATAGAGGAGATCGCACTTTAGGCATCGAAAGGTGGGCTTCCTTCACAACTTTTTGACGAGTGGCGGGCGAGCGCCTCAAAACACCTAAAGTCCTATCCGAGATTAACGAAATGACCGAAGCCACTTTTGACCAGGTGGCTTTTATTATGTGCTGAGGTTGCAGCTGAAGCTTTGTTGCCGCTCATTGCCAGCATCCTAAATCCAAAATCTGCTCTATAAAAGCGCCCTAAAATTTCTTAATCCCTTACCCCATATACGTTTATTTGGTTTAACTATAACTGTTGTAGTTAGATTGTCTTGTCGGGTTAGGGTGTTTTACGTTTTCTCTTACGATTAGTCTTACCGCTCTCCCCAACAATCTAGCTTTGAGACAGAACCTAGAGAGTAGAGGGGTAAGTGTCAAACAAATATGTAAGACATCGTAAGACACCCCAAACTAGCTCAAAGCAAAGTTAAATATAACAGTTATAGTCAATACCTGAAATGTAGATAAGGTAAGGGATTGAGTATTTTTAAGGTTTTAAATTTTAGATTTTAGACTCTGCCAACAATCCTAGCAGCGCTTGGTCGAAATCACTCCCAACAAAGTCCAGCTCGATTAAATAGTAGAGCTTGGTTGAGATATTGCGTGGTGGTAACTTTAGCTGTGTGTAGCGTGTTGACAGGCTGGAGAAACTTAAGTAGGATAACAAGGCTTAAACATTAATCGATTAGGAAATTAATAATGAGTGTATTGTTGCCGTGGATAGGCGTGACAGATTGCACTAGAGCAAAATATTTGCTTAATAATTGCACTCAAAATATTGTTGGAAGTTTTTGGTTAATGTGTGGCTATGGGTTTAAAACAGAAAATATACCAAGCTGGTGGATTGATTTAGTTTCAGAGGAAAATCAAGCGCAGGCTATTGTTGAGAAGTTTGACGAAGGTTGGATTGTTACTGAACATGAAGACCCTTTGTATCTAGGCTTTTGTATCATCGTCGTCACTGACCGTTCAAACCCGGCTAGCCTGTCCTACGTCATTCAGCATACAAGAATGGAAAACTTTGAAGGCATTGGGTTATTAAGAATAATGGCCAAACATAATATTCCAGCTCTTACAAAAGTTGCATATCCCAAAGACTTCTTGCATAGTAGATACCCAGAAAAAAGCGAGGCGTATAAACTTTTGAAAGGTGGTATAAAGTATTGGAATGTTGAGGTGTGGGAAGATTATTGCAGCTATCAAATGGCAGAACATGGTCAAATAATGCTAGCTAAATACTGGGAAAAAATGAATATCAACTAAAGCAAAAGCTAAGCTTATAGGATACATCGGCACTTCAGTAGAGACGCATATTTCCAAAAAGCCGGGGCCGGTGGGCTAGACTAGGCAGAGATATTGTTAGCACCCCCTCAATGCCAAAGTATTGCTCTAAAAGCGTCGAGGCTATCCTAAACTAAAAACTCTTCGTATTCCACAACTTCTCTGTCGGCAGTCGTTACGCCACTATATCACGTAATCCTTACTCCATTAATAAACGATAAATAGTTTTGTTTAACAAATTCTTTTAAACTTTCGGGAATACGGCTACGGGGACCCCAAAGAAGGATTGCATTGTTCACCCCACACTCTATTCGTTTATTAGGCTTACTTAAAAACCTTGGTAACAAACTTGTACTAGCTTTCCATATAGCTTCACACTGCTTTATAAAAAACCAAAGAACGTACTTGCCACGTACCATAGCCCACGAATAGTTATGGCTACGAAATTCATTCTCTGCCTCTGTAATCTTGTCGTCGGCACAAAGATTGCAGCCAAGTTGGTTTGCTGCTTTTTGCAATAAAATATTTCGCTCAATAGGAAGAAGTTTTGCCTGAGAGAAGGAAAAAATGTTATCAAGCTTTAGATTATTTAAATTTGGCTTATTCCCTAATCGTTGCCACAATAGAATCTGCCCCATCAGGGGCATAATCGCTTCAAAAAATATATTCTCATTCTCGTGAAGAATCTCTATTATAAACTGCTCTTCTTCTGGTGTGAGTTGTGTAATTTGATAAACCTCAGAAAGCATTTTAATAAGTAGTGGGGGTTTAAAAATAGAATTTTCTATCGAGTAACCATCTGTTATGTATATATTACTTGCTAAAGGTTGCGGCGAGTTTAGAAAATCTTGCAAGTCTCTATCAATGAAGAAACAAATTCTATTTTTAGGAAAATCAATCCAGTTGAAACTGTGGAAAGATTTTAATACCTTGTTTTTATTTCCAGATGGTATTAATTTAATTGACCATTTTTCAGGAAGCTGAGGTTCTATTAAACACCCATAGAAAGATGGATCATCTTTGCCTTCAACAAATCCATAAACACACTGGGCATCTTTTTCATACACTAATAGAAAATTATGATATCCCTCATCAACATCGTCAAGGGCTTCACTAAGTACCTCCAACATATCAGTCATAGCGATGCAAACTCCCCTAAAGAGTGAGCATAGGGCTTTAACTTGTTATCATAGATAAATGGTGAATGAGTAACAGCTATTAGACCTGCACAAAAGCCCCCGTTTATTATATCAACGAGGAATCGTCTTTGCCAAGGAACCGAGAGCGATAGTTCTGGTTCATCAATTAATACAAAGTAGCGTGACTGCCCTGAAAGATACAAATGGCTAAATAATGAAACTATTTGCTTTTCTCCAGAAGATAAGTCGCTTAGTTGAACTGGTTCTCCAGTAGGATATCCAAACTTTGAATATATGTGAAACTTAAAGGAAGCACTGTCATAAACAAACTTTTTATCTGAAATATACTCTGAACAAGTTTTGCAAAAACTCGATATTTTTGACTCTTCAGCTTGTAAGGATTTCTGGAAATTAAGAATTTTGAGAAAATAGTAACAAATAATTTGATCTCGTTCAGACCATGTATCTTTTTTTTCTCTTACTTTTTGAATTTCTTTGAGCCAATCATTACGTTGCTTCTCATCTACAACAGATTCATCCATACGATTTAGAACAAATTGACTTTCCTCCTCAGAAAAGTTGTCAAGTTGTCGTTGAATATCTTCTCTTTTGTATGCTAAAGATACTATGTCATTAAAATGATTAAGAGTTAATATATTAAGATTCTTGCTTTGGAATTCCTTTAATCTATTACATTCTCGCTTTATAGAGATCTCAACATCTTGCATACCAAACTCTACAAATTCAATATGAGCTTGGTTATGCTTTGAGTTAAATGGTCGCATTTTTTGACGACGCAGATCATAAGGCTCAAGCCAGTCAACTACGCTTTCAAGTCCTTGCTCAATTCGGCGGTATGTCGGTAAATAAAGAATTTGAGCATCAATTTGCTTGATAATGTTTTTTAGGGTTTGATTAGTTTGTTGTTTTGTATTATTTTTGTAATTGAAAAGAAATTGTCCGGAAAGATAATGGGTTGTAAGACCATACGACTTCGCAACTCTTTCGATACTTTCTTCTGTTTGGAAGGCTTCAGGAAATTCGTTGACTTCTGCTATGATTTTTTCTCGTAAATAAGGAGAACAGTCGGATAAAAAGTTTTTATTAAATTTTTCCATCTCACGAGTAATATCAGAATAAAAAATTTTTACTTCTTTATCATCTATAGTTAAGATAGCGGATTCAAAGCGAGATTGGCTTAATGAAAGCCAACGCCCTGCTAAAAGATTGAATAATATGCGAAGGAAAGTGGTTTTGCCAGACCCATTTTCACCGACAAGAATCAAAATATTATCTCTGATATGAGCATCAATATTTTTTTTGCTTCCGTATAACCCCTTTATTTGTACTCTTTCAAGCTTTCCACTCATTTTAAAATTACCCCCTCTTTTATAGTATATAAAGTTCAAGAATTTAATCCTTAATCATACTCTTCTTCACAGATTCTACCCAAATACTAAAAATTTTTTCTGTTGCCTATTTTACACTTCCAAAGTTATCCCCAGACGCTTAACATTCTTTTTACATTCTAGATTAGTCAGGCTATCAAAATTTTACTTTATCCAATTTCGAGCAAACTTTCGATCAGCGCTAATCCCTCACCGCAAAGCTTCTGCCTGATTTTGAACCAAATGAACTGATTCCCCTAATATAAACTCTCTTTGTAAGCAAAGCTAATTTATCTATTCATCAAAGCACCAATACTCAAAGTCGTCAACAGAATATCCGCTACCACCACTAAAGAAAGCCTATTTCCCCACCTAGGACTTGAAAGCAGCGCGGTTACATCAGGATAAAAGCATAAGCTGTTTCAATACTTGGAACTGCTACAGCTTCATCAGGATAGGGAATTTTTGGGATTGCGGAACTGTGACGGTAACTTCTCTGCTATTACCATAAACGGCTGTCAAGCGATTAAAACAACAGACAGGTCAGTTAGATCGGCTAGCAAGCCATTTACCCCAAATTGGCTTGCTAACTGATTTAGCTTAAATCCTTACTAAGCGAGGCTTTCAGCTCGGTTCGCAAGTTTCTGCACGATTGTTACTCAAACCTCTGTCACTGTTCAGCTTCAGGTTTAGGTTCCTTCGGTTTTTTCTCAAAGACTTGGATATTTGGGTCTGATAGCACAAAGCCGTCAGAGGTTGATTCACCCATTTTGCCACCGATAGCAGCTACCCACATGGGATAGTTGGCAGCAGCATCCTCAAGCTTCTTCCATATTTTTGGCTTAACAGTAACGGACACTACCCGACCGTCGCAGTCAAGCTCAAAGGTTTTCCAGTTGTCTTTGTTAGTCTCTACGTTGTTCGGTAGTTCGTTAATTTTGATGATGAGTTCAAGCTTGCCAATTGTCATAGGTAGTTTCGTTGGTTTAATGCGTTGTTTTTCTGGTACGAGAGTCAGCTTTGTATATTTTCCAGCCTAGGGGTGGAAATCGCTACAGCTTCATCGGGCTATTGCAGTTTCCCCGCCTATCCGTTTATAGAAATGCTAGCTGCCTTATTCCCTATCCATTTACCGGGGAATCAACTAGGGGCGATCGGGCTGCCCAACAAGCCGATCGCTCCTGGTTTTTCCGTGGTCAGCAAGGGAAAATCCAAGAGCGACAGACCTAGGAAAACTTTCAGCAATATGCGTTTTTATGCGTTTTTGTGAGCTCGCCCATCACCTTTTAGCTGCTTAAACTCTTCAAATGGCGTCTCGCCAACTATCGCCACAATATCGACCAATGCAAGAAAGACCCGCCTCGATTGCCGCCGCAAAATCCTCCTCAATAGCTAAAGATACGACGCCAAATTGGTAGCCGTGAGCCTGTTTGATTCTATGAGCTCCGTCATGGGCGATCGAGCTGTCGCTCAAGCCGATCACTACCCAGATGTGACGGGAGGAATTGATGCCAGTGCTGCTACGAAGTCGTCACAACAGCAGGAGCAATGTGAGCAATCGGCACAGTCGAAGAGCGGGTAACAATCAAGCTACTTGACACCTAGGATGCCCCATTCATAAGGGTGCATTGTTTTTGTTTCTGCACGTAAAAGTCCGGTTTGTACGGACAAAAACATTGCTTGCTACCGAGAGAGAACAGCCATAACCAGCCTCAACAAGCAAAGGCAGTCCTTGCACAAAAAAGCAGTAATTTGACCAAAAAAGTCAGGCATTTGCAGGATATTTTCAGGTAAATACAGGTAAAGTGCAGCCCCTGCAAATACCTGTAATCTCACTGCTTTTATACTGCAAACGCCTGACTTTATACTGCACTTGCCTGACTTTAGCTGACGCAACAATTAGCTAATTTTTTGGTGGTGGCTTGGCTCAAGGTGCGAGTCACGAACAGATAAGTCTGATGGAACCCTAGAAAAGTTTTCATAGGAGTAACTCAAGTATTTTGGAATGAAGACCAGGGGTACGGATAGTCCGCCTAAAAACCGCAATCTGGGGACTCTACTAAACCCTCCCCGTGCTTCATCCGCCACAACTCATCAAGCCGATCGCCCACAAGAGAATCCTCCCCTTCAAGCCACCGCGTGATCGCCTCGCGACAGTATTTAGTCCCCGGCGCACCCCAGCTAAACATCTGGGTAAGCAAGTTCTGCAATTGTTCCGAGTAATAGTCATCCCACCACACTGTCGCAATTTCCCGCATTTTCTCGGCATCCTCTGGGGTTATGGTTTCGGGCTCGGGTTCGGGTTCCAAATCAATAAGGGCGATCGGTTCCGGTTCCCCTGGTTGTTGTTGTGGGATGGGGTCTGAAGTAGGCACGATCGGTTCTGGTACAGCCTGTTGTTTTGAGACAAGGGTGATAGCCTTTTGCGCGGTTTCAACTTGCTTGTATAACTTGCCGACTCTTTTGAACTCTGCCTCTGGGAGCTGGGCCTTGATTTGAGCTTTGAGTTGTAAGTTGGCACCCCACACAGCTTCGACCTCAGCCCAAGTTTGCGCTGCTTTTACTCTTTCGACTAACAAGGCGATCGGCGCGGGCAACTCTGTTGTTGACTCCGGCAGCTCGCTCGGCTGAGCTTGTGCCAATTTTATTTTTGTAGATGTGACAGTTAATGCGTCATCAACGCATTTTACCCCCTCCCCCCCCTCTGACAGTGTGGAGCTGCTGACTATCGGGTCAACGCTTTTGAGAGTAATAGATTCAGCAATTTCTGAATCGGCACATTCTGAATTTTTGCTGAGTATCTGCTGACTATTTTGCTGACTATTATCAAATCCATACTGTGTAAAGGATTCAGCTACATAGTCAGCAATTGGCACTGTAGGTATGGGGGGGGGAGGGGGTAGTGAATTTTCAGTTTTAGGTGGCACTGTACCAAGTGTGACAGTTTGGTTAAAATCTGGCAGGAAATAAAGGTTATAGCGCTTATCGCCGGGGGCTGGTTTGCTGCTTATTAAGCGTTTGCTCTCCATCCTTCCTAATGCGCTGTAAACGCTGCCTTTTTGCTTGTGTTCAATTCCCATCAATTCCATCAATTCCGGGCCGGAAACAGGGCGCGGATTCTTCCTCAGCACTCCGAGGATTCTTTCTCCGTAGCTCTGCTGCTGTTGTGCCTCGGCTTCATCAATCCCTACTTCGGAAATGAAATCAAACGAATTATTTTCGGGATTGAATTCAATATTTAGGCTCAATCCTTCAGAGTCCCGTGAGGTTGCCGTAAATATCCTCTTAGGGCATTTGGGGTCAGCAATCATTTTTTTCTTGTTGTTGGGGTCGGGTTTGGGGATGCGCTCTAAATCCCAAACTCCCCAGCAAGCTCCCACAATGGCTGTACTTCCCCGCGCCTTAGCCACTCCGACAGCTTCGTTTGACTTGCTGGCGTGATGAATCAATACGCCACTAGCACGATAGCGGCCGAGCATATCATTCAGAGCGATGATATTGTCTGCAAATTCGGCAGAGTTTTCGCTGATTTCCTTGCCTGCGGTGATTTTTTTGAGGGAGTCAATAATTACTAAATCAGGTCGAAAATCTTCTAATTCCTTTTCTAGCACCGACATCTGATCAATACTCCAGCGCGGTATGATGCGGATATTTTTGCCGTCTTGCGATCGGAAGCCACGTTTTAGCATCTCGTGCTTTAGGGATTGTTTGGAAGCGTCGGGAGAAATTAGCAGCACCTTGCCCTGCCGGACTTCTCTCCCTAAAAACTGACTTTCTCCGGTAGCCACACAGAAAGCTAAATCCACGGCTGCCTTGCTTTTACCTACCTTCGGCAAAGCAACAAACAGTACAGTCTCACCAACTGGCAGAAGCTCTTGCACAGTCCATTCAAGGGCTTCGCTTTCTGAAGCAAGCAAATCATCAAAGCTAAGTACCTGAACCTCAGCAGTTTGCGTGCGGCTCTTCATCGCCGACATAGCTTCCTTGATTGTCCCCGCACTCATGCTGTACCTAGGGGCCATTAGCGCAATTTGTCGGCAGCGCTCTACCATGTCCTCCATTTGAAGTAAGGCAAGAAGCTCGAACTTGAATCGGTTTGCATCCCTATCTCGTTTTAGGGGCTTAACGATTTTTTCTTCCCAAGTAAAATTACTCAAACTCGTCTGTTGCCGGACTTCCTCAAGTTTGATGTTGATTGAGATTTCGTCTTCTTCCGAGTTCAAGATTGCTTTTACCATTTCTGCCGCATCCCTCATGGAAAGCTTTTCCTGATGCGTCGGTTTGTCGATCGGTTCCTCCTCAATATCCTCAGACTCGATCGCCCGCGCTGACTCAGCAACTTGTCTGTGGATTTCCGCTTCTAATCGGCGAATGAACTCTTCAATGTCCATATTTTCCAAAATTTCCTTGATATCCCCTTTATCTGGTATATCAGGATAGATGGCAACTGGGTCAATCACGATGCAGGGAAATTGAATGCGATCACACACTGACTGAATTTGACTGCCTTTTTTGGCCCCCGTAGAGTCGTTATCCCGTAGCTTCGCGAGTACGATGTTTTTGCCCGTTGCCCGCAGCGCTTCAACAGCTCTGGTTATTTCGGCATCGTTCCATTTACACCCCTGTAACGTTAAGGCTGCAATAGCGTGAAGTCGTGCAAGTTCTACGTTTGGTTCACCCTCAAGCATCAGGACTACAACGGGTTCATCGTCTGGTACGCCCTTCAAAGTCTTGACTACTTCATCAGTGCGGTAAGCAGGCCAAGGCTTATCGCCCTTTTTCCACACTCGTTTACCGTTGATGTCAATGTGAGTCTGCCGGTAAGTTTTGTCGCGTCCTTTTGGGCTGTTTGGGTCGGGCCACTCAAATCTGTAGACTTGCTGCGTATCGCTGTAACTGTAGGTGATTTGTACGGCGCTAGCAGGTACACCCTTTGGGATGTATTGAGGTTTCTGAGGTTCGGGCCCACGTTGCGGTGCTGGTAGCCTGAGAAGTTTTGAACCTGCTGGAATTGGGGCGGGTTTTGGCTGTTTTTTGTTGGTTTTCGTGGCGATCGGACACTTGCTGCTGTGTTGATCGCTATTGCCCCCGCGCTCTGCCAGAACTTCAGCCCACGGCTTGATAGCCTCTCGGATAGCTTTGTTCTCGCAGTCAGAGGTAAAGCAGTGGTACTTCCCTGTTTCGGACTCAATCTGTAGGTTACGTCCGTCACACACAGGGCAAACATATTTGTCTTTGCCATTGCCCGGTGACAGTCGATCCAGATGGTCGCGGATGTCGAATTTTTTTTGATCAAGTTGGTGCATAATGGAAAAGTGACCGCACCTGTGGTGTGGCAATGTCTAATTTGTTTTCTTCGTTCCAGCCAAAGAAGTGGGAAAACAAAATTAGGAGATCTTTTTACTTAATTGAGTAGTAGCTCAAAAGAAACAGACAAACTTCTGACGCTTATGGCTTTAGGAGTTTTTTTTTGCTTTTTCTACTACTCGAACAATAGCAAATTGATCAGAATATTGATTAAAATTTTTCAAAATTCCCACTTGCTACCCGAATTCAAATCGATTAATCCTAGATTGTGGTAAAGCGATTGTTGGTAGTCGCGGTTGTCCACAGTCAGCCGATCGCCCCCGTCGTCACATTCCTGACGGGCGATCGGCTAAGAGAATCTTGATAGCAACTCAGCCAGACTCATCGCCCGCCCCCGGAACACCCCAAGGGTCAATACCATTTTCCCTAAGCAAGCGTTCATAGTGGTCGCGTTCGATTCTGGCTTCATCGTCAACCCAAAAGGCTTCTCTGATATCCTGTTCTAGTTCTCGGACTCGCTGGCTCAGAATCTCGTTTCGTTCAGGCTCGGTGCGGGTAACGCCAAAAGCTTCGTCAAACCGCCGCTCCAAGGTTTCAGCCATCAAGGCATCTACAAGAGCCAGAGCTTGCTTGTTTCCTCGGTGAGACTGCCACAGCCAATATTTTCTAACGACTGCTAACGGTAGCGCGTTAATCCTTGCTTGTCCTCTAAGTTGCTCTTCCGCTGGCTCTATCTCGGAAATCTGAGGCGTATAACCCTCACCTGCTAAAGCTTTGAATGCCTTAGAGCGTAAAAAATCTGAGATGTTCTGAACCTTTAAACCCACACATTCTGCCGCCTGTGTCTGGCTCATCCGGTAACTGCCGTCTGGCAACATGAACCCATCGACTGTAAGGGAACCTATTTGCACTGAAGCTCGAACGGCTCTAACTGATTCGGTCACTAAAATCTTCTCCTTTGCTAGACATCTGCTAAATAGTTGCTAGACATCAACTAGCACCTTTACTTGCCTTGCCCCTCTTAGCTTTCGCTGCTGTTGGCTCCGGTTCTGTGGGCTGCGGGTCGGCGGGACGATCGGTGGAACCAGTTTCGGTTAGCGCCCTAGACGTTCTTTGGGGTGCTGGTAGGTCTACAGCATTTTTCGCCACCCATTCTTCAATAAGTGCGGCGGTAACATCCGACATATTCAGCCCATTAAGAAAGCAAGCTGTTTTAAATTTGTCTTTTAATTCGGGTAACAGATAGACCCGAATTGACATCTCTCCTTTTGCCACATTACCCCTTTTGCTGATGGACATATCCACCAGTTTATTTGAGCAACAAGGCATTAAGGCATAAAGCCATCAATTTATTCGAGAACAAAAGCCAAAAAGCATTAGTTGACTAATGCACCGATGCACTGATATACTAACACACATATCGATAGAAATCGTTTTTATCGATAAATATCGTTTCTGAGACAGACTAAACTATGGAACCAGAAAGCCTTGCTGTAATTGACGTTGAAGTCGAGGCAATCGATAATCCTGAGCCAGAAGACGAGGAAACCTGGTACTCTGCGCTGCAAATTCAAGGGCTGCTACGAGTTAGTAAGGCAGGACTGCAACAATCGATTTCCAAGCTTCAGAGCATCTACGGGCTGGATATTGCAACCCTTCGCCGTGGCGCTGCGCGGGCAACCCAATATTCTGAGCTTGCCCTGAAAGCTTGCAAACTACTGAATGCTGGAAAACTCAGCGAACTCCGCAAGCTGGTAGAAACCGCACCGACCGCACCTTCTGCCAGCCCCGCCGGAACACTCACAATCTCGGAATACACCCCAGCCCTTGACCAACGCATCACTCAACTAGGACAAAACGCCGCTTCTACCTCGGCATCCTTAAATCAATCTGTGATGCAAGTTTTGGCTCAAATTGCCTCAGAGAATGAAGCGGCACAAAAACGTGATTCTGACTTAAGCCAAGCCAGAATCAACGCAGCACAAAACCGGGGCGCAGCACAAGGCTTGGCAATATTTCAAGCTGAACAGAAGGCACAAAACGAAGTATTAGCGCAATTGCGGGCTATGCAGTTAGGGGGAGTAGAATAATGGCTTTTTTTAAAGTGAAAGTCAGCCGGGAATGCAACACAACGAGAACCTTTAATGTTGTGGGAAACCGCCCACAGGAAGCTATACAGGCTGCTGCATTACAGTTGCGAGATGAAGGTGTAGCGGATGCTGTAGCGATTGCAGTAGTTGGTCAAATTAGTAGTTTGAGGGATTAAAAATGGTACGGATTATTAACGGTGTGGTGTTTGAAGACGGTAAACCAGGCAAACGGGTTATTAACACGAACGGTGGTAACTATGTCGAGAAAATCGAGGGTGATTTTATCGCTGGCACAGTTATCAACCATAAGCCAACACCAACACGCCAGGACTTATCTAAAAATGGCGATGTAATTGACGTGAAATCTGAGGAGGTTTAGGCGATGCTTGATGATGACAAAGACTTCGACAAAAACGTGACACGGCTGATGATTGGCGGTGCGTTATTGACCAACGCTCTTGTCTTTGCGGTCGGCTACGACACAGGCTATCAGTCTGGAGCAAAACGAGTTCCAGAGCCGACAATTATTCACGGCAACGTCACGATTAACAACAACAGCAACAACTTTAATTCAAGCCAGCCGACCCACCTTGACAAGTAATCGACTGGCTTGCAAGCCTCCCCTAGCTTGCGCTGGGGGATTCAGGTTTCACCGTATTAACCCTAATAGGAGATTATTGCATGGATTTTGGACGCAACGACACCAGCAGCATAGCAATACGCAATCCCGCAGCAGGACACAGCCCATACATTGACGAAAAAGCGGGAGATTGGGCCGACACAGAGGCTGACATTCTTTCATACTTGAGCGATGTTACGAAGCTTGAAGCGATGGCAGATAAAGCAGCCAACGCCGAACAGCTTGCCTTAGTTTTAGAACCCTTCCTTGATAACGCTGAAACCTATCTGGAGGCGCTGGGAAAAATTGCCGACGGACAAGTTACTTGGACGGAAATTCGGAAGAAATTCGGCTCTAAAGTCGGGAATGCCATCGCTAAAATCCGCAAGCTCAATGCGGAATTTGGGGCTGAGATGGAGCAACTAGATGCCAAAGACCGTGCAGCGATGCTGAAGATTGAAACCAAGCGTCAGCACGGACTAGCCGAGATTGCTTCCGAGCTCACAGGCGACTTACAGGCTGAGCTGTGGCGACACGAGAACAAGATGGAAGCCATCGCCAATCGCGGTGAGGTGGCGTCCAAGCGCCAAACAATTCAAGAATCACTGCGGGAAAGGCGACAGAAGCTGCTCAGTCGCGCCACAGTCGGCTCCGACAAAGGGATTCAGGAAAAAGTACCAGTTGTCATTGGATCAGCCAGCCTCTCCAACGGTGTCTCCGCAAGTGGTACGGCTAGAGGGTTTGGGGGCTGGTTTGCGAACGTAATGAACTTCAACAACCGTTAAGCAAGAGGGGACTTATGCACGAGTTCATCGGGGCGAGTCCCCTTTCCTTTACGGGAGGGGGAATTCAACAGCACCAGCACCAGCAACAGCAATATCAAGCTACAGCACCAGCACCAACAATTGACCAA
>NZ_JAUBSF010000219.1:0-1641 GCF_036704615.1 Microcoleus sp. K4-B3 | reverse complement strand
TCTCTCCCGGCGCGGTGGCTCTAGTTCTTCTGAAAGCCACCGTTCTCATCTTTATTTAGTCTAAACTACAGTAATTAACGGATTGATGTTGAAGTCCGAGGGAAGAGAAAAGAAGGAAGAAAAGAGAGGTTGAAAATTTATGCAAGGGTTGCTATACAAGCGAGTTTAACGTTTCTCAACTCGCTTTAGATATCGAAGTAATCTTTATTTTCACCGACTTATCTGAAAACGATGTCTTACAAATCCTTTACTTTCCAACAGTTAAAAGATCGGTTCGGATTGGAGCCGTCACTGGGTTCTATTCTGAGTGCTAAGGTTATTCCTTTAGAACCCTCCGAATGGCTTTGGAGAACCCTAGAAATTAGTTCTAACACTGCTGTGACAACTGCAAAAGAACGTTCGGAACGGATTATTTCTCCTATTTTGTTAGAATCTAGAGAAAGGAACAACCGACAATTTTCTATCTTTTCCGGCTGGTCATTTGATGTAGATGTCGATCGGGGATTGAATGGAGAATGCGATTTTATACTGTCTTCCGTTCCCTTTGATTTTGAAATTAAAGTACCCATTTTTGCCTTGAGAGAAACGAAAGGCGGAGAAATAGAATCTTGTCTCCCGCAGTGTGCCGCACAAATGGTGGCGGCTCAGCTATTTAACGAAGGCAAACACAATTTAATACCTGCCGTATTTGGCTGCGTAACTACTGGGGTTGTCTGGCGTTTTCTTAAATTAGAAGGAAATAATTTAATTATCGATGCTGATGTTTATTGTCTCGATAATGTTCCTATGATTTTAGGGGTTTTGCAAACAATGGTTAATTTATACCAATAATTTAACGAGTATAAAATAGGTTTGTAGTTATAAATTCCGTCATCACTACAAAATTAATTAATTATTTTACCGGATGCGAAATAGAAATTTTTTTGACCGCAAATCAAATAATATAGCTGTACCAATGATTGCAATTACTCCAGAACAAACAGCGTTAATTCCGATTTATTGCGAGAAGTGGCGACAAATTGGACTTTCGATAAAACCAGTCGATCGCCCGCAAGCGACAGCGGCAATCAACACCGCCTACAACATCATCCGCTGTCCTGAACCGGAAATTATTTTCTGTGACAGCCCTTACACAGCTTTGCAAGCAGTTGAACCGCTAAGGATACGCGATTCCGGTCTGGAAACTGGCAGCGAAATCAGAAATAAAATTCATAATGAATTGTACGACATATTAAGAAGTCAACTCGGCAGAAAATTAGAAAATAAGATTTACAGCAAACTCTATAACCCGCTGTACGCTCAACTGATGAATCAAGTGCACGTTCATGTTAAAGACGAAGTTTACGTCAAATTAGCAAGGAAGTTGGGCGGGAGATTTCAGAGATTCCTAATCGATCAGGCTTATCATAATAACAGCATAGTTTCCGAACTCTCAGCCTGTCACGGAAGTTGGGTGGATTTTTGTATTGGCGTGTTAAATTTGGAGTACGATCGCCCTTTGTATTCAGCCTTTAAATCCTTGGTGGAAAACTGCGGCTGGATTTACCCGTTTGAGAAAATCTGCTTGGGAGCGTGTCACTTTTGCGATGAGTATAAATACTCGTGAACCCAGAATGACTTTTTTATCGATCATCAGTATAA
>NZ_JAUBSF010000129.1:0-13134 GCF_036704615.1 Microcoleus sp. K4-B3 | reverse complement strand
ATTTTTGGCTGGCATACTTCTGGCTTTTCTGTGACTTGTGATTTATTATTATACCAGTTTTAATGCGAAACAGCTTACTTCCCATAAGTACACCCTTAACAAAGTATTTGATACTTTGGAGCAAATGGGTAGAGGCAATCAAAAGTTGGTGAATATCCTTAGTGAGGTAATGTACAACACTTCCAATGAGTACACCTGTTTAAAAGCGGCTGAGTGCTTGGGGAAAATCTCTCCCGGTAATGAGCAAGCGATCGCGAGGTTAGTCGCTCTGATAGAAAAAAGTGCTGATGAATTTATTCCTAGTGAAGCGCATTTTAGCTTAGCGAAAATTGCCCCAGATCATCCTCAAGCTGGCAGAATTATTCAACACACCATATTTGATGTTGTTTGGCAATTAATCCACTGGCTGCTTGACGAAAAAGAATCGAGTAAAGACGAATTAAAACGTAGATGGGCAGAAGAAACATTCGAGCATATTTGCTCTAAATCTCCTAAAGCAATTCAGCCACTTATTGATATAATTCACAATAGTCCTAATGAGGGTATTTTTCGGGATGCGGTCAGGCTTTTAGGCGAATTTGGTACTAATGATAAGCAAGCCGTTGCGCTACTGAGTGAGTTGAGTAGCCACAGAAATTTTGTAATTAGTAATTTTGCAATTGAATACCTGGGTAATACTAACGTAAGGCACGAAGAAGTAATTAAAGTATTAATAGACATGATTTACAACGCTCCAGATATTCCTATTTACACAGCTTATAGTTTGGGAAAAATACTTAAAAGATATCCGCTGTCATCTGCCGTCTCAAATTTAAAACATCCTCTGCAAAATCAGATATATACCCAGGAAGATTTCGATATTTATCATAAGTGTTACGAGGTTCTTTCGCAATGCACTCAAACTATGCCTTTCCCCGACTATTATGAGGCTTGGCACAGTTAAGCAACTAATTAATTATTATTGACTGCATTGATGTAATGTCTCAATTTAGTGAAATTATATTAACATAGTAAATGTCCGATAGCCCTCCAATCATTTGTAACAAATATGAGCATTAACGATAAACTTAAAAACATACTGATGCAACTTCGATCGCACTTCGAGCAACTCTACGGCGATCGCCTCACCCAAATGGTACTCTACGGTTCCCAAGCCAGAGGCGATGCAGACCCAGACTCAGATATAGATGTTTTAGTAGTTCTGAAAGCGCCAGTTCAAGCGGGCGAAGAAATTGATAGAACTCTTCAGATTGTAGCAGATTTGTCGCTGCAAAATGATGAAGTGATTAGCTGCCAGTTTATGAATGAAGAAAAATTTACTAATTATCAAAGCCCTTTGCTGAGAAATATCCGTAAAGAGGGAATTTTAATATGACATCCGCTCAATTAAACTTACTCGCAAAAGCTCGTCAAAGCCTTTCAGCGGCTAAGTTAATGTTAGAGGGCGAATACCCGGATTATGCAGCCTCTCGCGCCTACTACACTATGTTTTATATCGCCGAAGCATTTTTAGAAGGTGAAGGACTATCTTTTTCTAAACATTCCGCAGTCATTAGTGCCTTTGGCCGAGAATTTGCTCGTACAGGAAGAGTTCCTGTTAAGTTTCACCAATACCTCATCAGAGCTCAAGAATTGCGAAATGCTGGAGATTACGGCGAACTTGATGCAGTTACGAGCGATCAAGCCGCAGAATCGATCGCCCAAGCTGAAGAATTTATCGAATTAGCTGAAAATGCGATCGGCACTCTACCGCCGCCCTACAACAGAATACCGATATCCCCGACTTATTCAACAAGTCGGGGATATAAAACAAGAAAACAGCCCCTACAAATTAATGACTACCCGCTCCAGCCGCCCGTTTAAACGCCTCATCCAACACTTCCGAAAGCGTCGGGTGAGTGTGAACTCGGAATGCTAAATTGTTAACAGAATCGCGCTGGGCGATCGCATTTGCCGCCTCCTGAATCAAATCCGAAGCGTGCAAACCGAAAATGTGAACTCCCAACAACTCCCCAGTATCT
Source organism: Microcoleus sp. K4-B3 (assembly GCF_036704615.1). Taxonomy (NCBI): domain Bacteria; kingdom Bacillati; phylum Cyanobacteriota; class Cyanophyceae; order Oscillatoriales; family Microcoleaceae; genus Microcoleus; species Microcoleus sp. K4-B3. Next base: position 11,113 of record NZ_JAUBSF010000129.1, on the reverse strand, counting down.
TTCCGGTAAATCACCTTAGCCATACCGTCGGTTTCACCCTCCGCAATAGCCTTAGAATTTCCCTTAAAATAACTCTTGACAGAACCGACCTCAAACCCTTCAGTTTTTCCTAACTCCTTCGCCGCAGGTTCAGTCATTCCCACATAGCTAATTTCCGGGTGAGTAAACGCCGCCGCCGGGATACTTAAATAGTCAACTTCGCGAGTTCGCCCGCAAATATTTTCCACCGCAGCAATTCCCTGAGCAGACGCAGAATGCGCTAACATCATCTTGCCGTTAACATCGCCGATCGCCCACAAATTTTGCACCGGTTCTCCCGCCACCAAAACCTGCATCTTATCGTTAACTGGGATATAACCGCGCATCGTTTCCACGCCAACAGTTTCTAATCCCAAATTCTTGCTCACCGGAACTCGGCCAGTTGCTACCAAACAAGCGTCAACTTCCAAAACTTCGACAACTTCCTTAGTTTTGAAATCAGCTAATTCAATAATTACCGGCGAACCAGGAATAATCTTCTTAGCCAACAACCCAACTTTTGTTTCAATATCGCGAGGTGCAATTAACACTCGTTCTGCTAACTTAGCAATATCTGGATCGAAAGTCGGCATCAATTGATCTAGAGCTTCAATCATCGTAATTTCGCAGCCCAGGGCCGTGTAAATATCCGAAAACTCCAAACCGATATAACCGCTGCCAATAATTGCAATCCACTTCGGCAGCGATTCCAACCTGACAGCATCGTCGCTGGTAAATACAGTTTTGCCGTCAATTTCTATCCCGGGGGGGACGAAGGGAACCGAACCCGGAGCGAGAATAATATCCTTGGCAGTAAGAGTTTTCTCGCCTTTATCGGTTTCGACGGTAATTTTTTGAGAACCGGCGATTTTGCCCCAACCTTGGATAGTATCGACGTTCAAACGTTTGAGGCTGTTGGTCAAGTCGCCGCGAAGTTTGCTAACAATAGTGTTAGCGTGATTGGCGATCGCCCCGCGATCGAAATCCACACTCCCCAATTGAATTCCCAAAGCCTTTAGGTGGTGGGCATTCCGCAAATCTCGCACCCGCCCGGAAGCCGCCAACAGCGCCTTCGAGGGAATGCAGCCGCGGTTGACGCAAGTCCCGCCCATGTCGCCCGCTTCGATAATTGCCACTTTCAGCCCGCAGCTAACCGCGTGTATGGCCGCGCCGTGTCCGCCCACGCCAGCGCCGATAATTGCTAAATCGTAATCAAATCCCTGAGTCACCTTAAAATCTCCTAATGCCTTTGAAATCTTAGGACTCAAGCAAAAAACACCGTCTGTCCGTCCTTTCGAGCTGGCGCGTTGCCATCGCAACCCTTGAACAGCGGTAATAGTTGCGCAAGTCCTGTTTCCTTATTCTCGACTAGACTAGGGTTAATTAGACAACGAAAGAGCAGTAACTGAGATTTTTTCAGGGTCAATGATTTTGAGCTGGGTCTGCACCAAGTCTCAAATCACTCAGTAGGCGGGTGTAGAGTTAAATATAGTTTGAAGGCTGACAATGCCCGCAGCAGCTTTTATATTGGGGCAGCAAGTTCAGCAGCAGGCATTCCACCGTTCGGTTAAATTGTGTCCGCTTGCTTGTTTTAGTCGGGTTTTCCTGTCTGCACGCGCCGGGGGCGGGCAGAGTTTGTTGACAACTTTTAGAGTCTATGGAGTGGCTTATGACGGATGACGACGACCAGAAAGATTTACGCCGGGCCTCGGCTCAATCATTTTTTGAGTCGCTTGATGAATTGTTCGATTCTATAGAATCGAACAGCAGTCAAGCGGCACAACCTAAATCTCCACCGCCTCAGGCTAAGTCTTCGAGTCAGTCTTCGAGTTTGCCGAAGAAGACTAGACCTGCGAAAATTAATTTGTCGGATTTTGAAGATGCGATCGCCGATTTGGAACAGTTCATCCAGAACAAACACCAGAAACGCCCGGAATCGAATCAATAAATTCATCTGTCGAGTCAATGCTTCAATCTAAAATCTAAAATCTAAAATGCCTTGACCTCGCCCAAAAACTGATACTTGCTGGAAGACAGGAGTCGTGGAGAGCGAAAAATTTTAGATTAATGTTCCAGCTCCCAGATTCGTCTGTGGAGTCAATTTTTCAATTTCAAATCGTTCGACTCAGCGCTGACGCTGAAGTCTCAAATCTCAAATCAACTGACTGTTAACGGTGCTTTCGGCTTAAGCTGCTTAGGTTGCAGCCTACAATACATTCACATTTCGTTGAGGATTGCTTTACCAGAATCAAGCCACATAAATTAGCTCAATTTACTATTAATAGCCTTGTTTTTAGGCTTTGACTGCTGCGGTAATTGCCTCGATCGCACTTCGATCGCCCGATCGCCGATCGTACTCAAAGGCAACTCAAATTCCTCAATATCATTGCGGAACTTCACCGCAATATCAGCACCGTTAATAATTGCTCCCAACAGCCGCGGGCCGGATTTATGCGACTCCTCCTCGTCAGATTCCAGCAACTGATCTGCCGCCTCAGACAACATACTAGACAAAGTGTAACCAGGCCGCGCCACCAAAATCATACCGTCCGTGTACGGTTCCAGCGTCAGCGCGTCGTTGCACTCGCTCAAGGCTGGAGAATCCACAACCACAAAATCAAAGCGGTTGCGAACATCCTCAAACAACCTCCGCATTTCGCTCGATTCAAGTACGGCCGAAGCCTGCCGCAAAAAGCCCGGACTCGGCACTACGTATAGGTTCTCTACCTCTGGAACCAAAAGGACGCACTCGCTGATATTGCCGTAATAGTGCAAAGGTTCCACCGCCGCCAGAGGATCGGCAGCGATTTTCAAAGATTCAACGTTAGAAGCCGATCGCAAATCTGCTTCAATTAACAAAGTCCGCTTACCCGATCGAGCCGATGCAATTGCCAAATTGTAAGCACTAAAACTTTTCCCCTCCAAAGGCGCCGCCGAAGTCAACAACACCACCTTCACCGGTTTGTCCCCAATCCGGCGCAAATTAGTACGCAACCGCTCGTAAAATTCCAAATAGGGAGAATTTGCCTCCAGGGCCAGAGGCATTTCATCGCCGTAGGAATCAAACACCGTCACTTCAGGCAAAACTCCCAGTATCGGCACCTCTTTTTCCACCAAAGCCGCCCGCACTTCTTCCCAACTGTAAAACTTGCCGTTGAGCATCCCCAACAAAAATATCAACCCCCCGCCCAGCAGCAATCCCACAAATCCCCCCACCGCCAGCATCACGGGCAAACCTCTCTTGTTTGACTCAACGTCATCAGTTTTGGGAGGTTGGGCGATGATTGTCAAACTTCCCGTTGTCTCCACTACCGCCGCCTCAGCATCTACCAAAGCCAACTGCATCTTATCGTAGAGAGATTTTTTTAGCGCCACTTGCTGGGCCAACCGCGCTTGTTCTAACTGCTTGTTCGGGATTGTCGCGTGTTCCCGGCGCAATAGCTGTTCAGTTTTCTCGATTCCTTTGAGTTGCTGTTGCAACATATCCTGCTGCGTTTGCAAAGCAATCAAACTTTGAGCTAACTGCTGTCTCGCCGGGTCTAAAGAAGAGTCTACCCGAATTCGATCGGCACTTCTGAGCGGAGCCGCCACCCCGTTACCGCCGAGCACCTCAGACTGTCGCTGCTGCAACTGCTGCTCAAAAACAAGTTTTTGTTTGACCAATTCTACAATCTTTGGGTGTTCCTCCTGCAAGTCGCTGCGGAGAATTTTGAGCTGAGATTCGAGCGAAAACAATTGCACTCGCAGTTGCGCAATAATTGGATCGGCAGAGAGTGCTTGAGCGACGTAAGCTTGCTCCACATTCAATCCCAAGCGATCCTGCAAGCTTTTCATTTGAGCTTCAATTCCTCCCAACTGCACGCGGAGTTGCCGCTGCTGCTGTTGGTTGCTGGTAATCGCTTGCGGCAGTACACCGCTCTGAGCTGCTAAAATTGAAGTTCCTTCTCGTTTTTCGTAGGCTTCAAGTTTTGCTTCGAGATCTCTGAGCTCCTGAGTTACTTTCGGCAAGCGCTGGTTAATTTGGGCGATCGTTACTCGCAGTCTAGAAGTATTAATAGTTTTGCTGCGAACCACCATTTCGTTCATCACCGTCTCTACTACCTTTACTGCTTTTTGGCGATCGACATTTTTGTACAATACTTGAATCAAAGCGCTGGGGTCATTATTCTTACTCGGCATCTTTACCTGCACGTCTTTTACCAGCTTTTCAGCCAAAGCTGGTATTTTTTCCGCTTCTTCTTCGTTTAATTTCCCTTCGGGTTTGATGAGTTTTTCTGCGGCACGTTTAACCACCCATGTATCCAGCAGCATATCTTTAGTTATTTCTTGTCCTTCCTGTTGAATTTTAGTAGTAGTAGATGAAAAAATCACACTCGGTCTCTTGTATGCCAGCGTACCTATTGCAACGTAAACGGGCGGCGGAGTTGGCTGCAAAGCAACTACTCCCGACACGCCTACAGTCACCGCGAGAGTAGCCAGTCCCACCCACTTGTATTGGTCAAAAGCAATTAAATAACGTTTAACAACGGATAAAGTCATGATGATTTTAGATTTTAGATTTTAGATTGCTAATTTTTAACGATCGCTAATGATTGCTGACAAATGATACCCATTCCCAAAAACATTAAAACTTTCGGTCTGCGATCTAAACCCATATCGCATAAGTCATTCCACATCTCAAATCGAAAATAGTATGACTACCTATCATTACGTGACGGGCCGAACAGATCGGTTACCCCATTTCTCAACTGCTCAAAGAACAGAATAAATCCCAAAGTATCGCGGAATGGTCGAGTAAAAATATTGATTACATAACCAATGCGCTCTACCAAATTCCTACCAATCACAATCACATCATTATCTTCGAGCATCGGGTTCTGAGAAACATTGCCCTCCAAAGCAGCTTTAGCATCTATCGAACGGTTGATTGCTCTACCTTGCTTTTCGTCGAACCGAATCAGGGCTATTTTCCGCAAGTCAGCAAGATTAACAGGCAAGTTGTTGAGAGCATCCAAAAACCTGCTGCCATTTTCTACGTAGAACGAGGTCAAACCACCACTAGCGTAACTCAAAACTCGAACGTATATCCTGGGCTTAATCAGGGTAGACCGCGCCACCAGAGCTTTGTCATAGTCTAGGTTTTTGGTACTAGCGTCCAATTCCGGGATGACAATCACATCTCCCGATGCTAAAGGAAAATCGAACAAATCGTTAGCGTTTGCTAGGGGAGTGTAGAGGTCGATTGGTTCCTCCACCGACGAGCCGTCCATCAGCGTCCGCCGCACTCGCACCTCCCGCAAATCGGCTTTTCCCGTGACTCCCCCCGCAACCACCAAAGCAGCCGAAATTCGACCAGAACCCGCCGGAAGCGTGTAAAAACCCGGTTTGCTGACTTCTCCGGTGACAGTGATTTGGACGGGGACAGCGGCAGCAGCGAGGCTGTACCTGGATGCTAAATCTTGATCCGATTTGCGATCGGGCGTAACCTGTTTATACGGTACGACGATCGCATCTCCATCTTCCAAACGCAAATCCGGCGGAGCAATACCAGTTTGCAGCGGTGTCAAAATATCAACAACTTGCTCCGCGACAGCACCTCCCGGCAGAGTCCGCCGCACCCGCACCGCCCGCAGTTCCGCCGTAGGAGTAGTCCCAGCAGCAGCCGCCAGAGCCGTCGGAAGCTGGGGAGTTTGCAGCGGATAAAAACCCGGTCTGGCCACTTCCCCCGTCACCGTCACCACTACGGGGCGCTGAACCAGCAAAGCAGCCGAGACTTGAGGATTTTTGATAAATTGGCCAAAGCGCTCCCGGAGGCGCTGCTGTGATTCTTCGACGGTAAGACCGCGCACATTTACTGTTCCGATTAGCGGCAGTACAATTACCCCTTCAGGGCTGATTGCACCTGTAAAACCTAGCTCTGGGAAGCGCTGAACTTGAACAGTAATCTGGTCTCCCGGGCCCAGGCGGTAGGGCCGATTCCGAAAAGCTGGGTTAATTTCCCGGTTGAGATTGGCAGGCGGCGGTGGCGGTACGCGCAATGGCGGTGGCGGCACGAGCCGCTGGGAACTAGGAACAACTGATTGAGCTAAAGCAGTTTCCGAAAAAATTTTGCTGTTAAAGCCCCAGAATACAGCAGCAAAAGATAGAGTCCAAGCAGTTGAATACCAGCCTGCCAAGAAAACAGCGACGCGATTTTTAATTGTGGATTTTACTGGCATTTTGAGAGGATTAAAAACATAAATATTTTGAATAATTAGCTGACTTTTAAGTTTCATCTAAATAGAGGGACGCTAAAAAACAATAAGATATTTTAGGGGCGGGTTGAAACTGGATATTTACTAGGAGGCCGTTTATTGTGGCAAAACCCGCCCACCCCGTAGACCGATTTATTTGCACCTAGCTACTTACTCAAACCGAAAAGTTTCTGCCATTAATTTAGCCTGTACAATTTCGCCGAGAGATTCGAGCAAGGGTTGAGCTATCTTAATGTCGCCCTGCGGTTGAATGGGAAGGATGATACTGACAGCAACCCAAGAGGCGCGGCGGTTCGACAGTCTAGCAATGCTGTCTTCCCAAAACCAGCGGCTGGTTGTTGGAGAACCCCCGTTAGGCCAAGCGTACCACTGCACGACAGCAAAAGTTTGTTGGGGAGTCCAGCTTCGGAAAAACCGGGTCTCAACATTAGGCGGTGGCTGGTCGTGTATTGGCGCTACTTTAACTGTAAACCTCAAAGTGCGATGAGAATCTGTTTGCCACCGGTGAAATCCATCGAGATCTAGCCATTCTACTTGGGGCTGGTTTTTGGGGCTATTTTGAGGCAACAGCAATAAAATAGCAATTGTTCGATCGTTTTTAATTTCTTCAACTAACCATCTGTGACCCCCAATTTGGACGTTATTCTGGACGCGGATCACCTGCCACCCGGGAATTGTCATCCCATTTTGGCGCAAACTTTTCAATTGATTGAGGTTGGCAAGGGTTGGCGGGTTTGTCCAAGGCCACCTTCCTGTCCCGTAGCCCGGAATTGCTACTGCCCCAACTAATACCAGCAAAAACACCAGTACCATAATTTTAGATAATTGATACCGCCGCAGTAATTTCCGTGCTGAAATCATCTGTTTCATTAATTGCCAGACTTGCTTGGGAAATACTTTTCTACCCCGTTGAGTAGAAGTACCAATAAGCCTAGTATACAAGCAGAATACAAGTCTCCGCCCCATCCGGCGTGCAGCCAAGTAAAAAGCCCCTCTCTCTCGGTTCCGTGAAAGTAAGTTAGCAAAGTGTTGCGGAAAATGTTGGAAGTGATGCTAATGATAGATGTACAAACTAAAAACAAAAGGCTTCTTTTGTGGGAACTCCAAACTCCCGTCCAATCCAGCAGCATTAGGCTGACGTAAAGACTGGTAAACAGCATTTTCAAGCCTGCACAGTGGGGAGCAACTTCTACAATGCGATCGTTTACGTAGAGATAAATTGTTTCCACTCTCACGTTGAGACCAACCTTAATTAATATCAAGCCTGATGTTTCAGCAATGAATTGCTGCAACGGCAAGGCGTAGGGTTCTATGAGGTAAGGAATGTGGTTTGGTGAGGCGAGAAATACGAATAAAAGCGGCATCCCCTGCAATTGCAAGCCGGGAATTCCTTTTAAAGATAAGCAAATGCTGACTAGCATTACTGGCAGGGATAAATTTACTAAATCGCTCAAGCGACTCAGATAAAAAAGCGTCCCTAGTACCAGCAAAAAGCCTCCCAAAGGATGCGGTGAGTTGGGCAAGCTGCGCCAGGACTTTCGGTTCATCCAAGCAATATAAGCAGCGTAAGGCAAACCAATTAGTCCGTGGCTGAAATATTCGTGTTCGATGCTGATGTTTTTGTTGAACCAACCGTCGTACCAGTGTACTAGCAGGGGGGCGTACAGCAGCACTAGGAGTACCGTGATACCTTCCCCCAGGAGGTATCGCTTGAAAACAATGCGAATTCGGCGCTGGATGTGCATAGTTTAAAAAGTTTTGATATTGCCGCGCTGGATTCGCAACGCTGTGCGGTTTGGAACTGTCTGTTAAAGATTTGTTAATTCCCCACATAAACGCTTTGAGAACCCCAACCTACTGCTTGAAACACCCGCAGCATAAGTTTTACGAACAATTAGCAATTCAATGATAGTACGATCGCCCGAACAACTTGCTCGATCTGAGTATTGCTCAATCCGGGATACATTGGCAATGATAAAATTTGTTGGCACAGAGTTTCTGCGCGGGGGAAGTCGCCCCGATTGCCTAAGTTTTGGTAGGCGGGTTGCAGGTGACAAGGTACGGGATAGTGTATGCCTGTTTGAATGCCGTTTTGGGCGAGTTTTTCCTGAAGGGTGTTGCGGTCGATCGAGCTTTCCTCAGTAATTTGGATAACATATAGGTGATAAATGTGACCGCTGCTGCTGTGGTTGGCGATCGGTACAATACCTTTGTTTTTCAAGGGTTCTAATAGAGTATTGTAGTGTTGGGCGGCGTCGGTGCGATCGCGATTCCATTTTTCTAAGTAAGGCAATTTAACATTGAGCACGGCGGCTTGCAAATTGTCGAGACGGCTGTTGGTGCCAATTTCTGTGTGTAAATATTTGCTTTGTGCTCCGTAATTGCGGAGAGTTCGCATTTTGTCTGTGAGCTCTGCATCGTTAGTAATTAACATCCCGCCGTCGCCAAAAGCACCGAGGTTTTTGCTGGGATAAAAGCTGAATGCTGCTGCTTTGCCAATGGAACCCGCGCGGTATCCTTCTCTTTCGGCTAAGTGCGCTTGGGCGGCATCTTCAAATATGATTAAATCGTGGCGGTTTGCAAAATCTAAAAGCTGCCGGGGCGATACCATTTGACCGTAGAGGTGTACGGGGATAATTGCTTTAGTTTTCGAGGTAACTGCTGTTTCGGCTGCTGTGAGGTCAATCAGGGCGGTTTCGGGGTCGCAATCTACAATAATAGGTATAGCTTTGGCTTGGAGGACTGCGATCGCGGTGGCGATAAAAGTGTTAGCGGGTATGATAATTTCGTCGCCCGGATTAATGCCGCAAGCTTGGAGTCCCATAGCGATCGCATCTGTTCCACAAGCCACTCCTACGCCGTATTTTACTCCAGAAGCTGCTGCAAATGCTGTTTCAAATTCGGCGAGTGCTTGACCTAAAATAAAGTCTCCTTCCTGGATAATTTTTCTAATTGCTTCTGCTATTTGGGATTGGATTGGTTGGTGTTGCAGGGAGAAATTTACAAACGGAACTTTGGGCAGGCGGTTACTCATAAACTATCGGGGCATAATTCTTTATATTAACATTTAAGGGCAAATAGCTTTGAAAATAGTTTAACCGCAGAGGGCGCAGAGTAAAAGAGAGAAAAGGGAGAGATTTTACGGAATAGCTGCGCTGAAAATACTTTTTTTTGAGTCATCAACTAAATGAAAATTTTTCGGTAATATAGAAGCAGAGAATTTTGCAGCAATCAAAATTATGGAATACAACAAACTTGGCGACAGCGACTTATCAGTATCTGAAATCTGTTTGGGTACGATGACTTACGGTCAGCAGAACACCGTTGCAGAAGCGGCACAACAGCTCGATTTTGCGATTGATAGAGGCATCAACTTTATCGATACGGCCGAAATGTATCCTGTCCCTGGAAAGGCGGAAACTCAGGGAAAAACAGAGGAATATATCGGCGAATGGTTGACGAAACAGCAGCGGGATAAAGTCATTATAGCGACTAAAGTGGCGGGCAGAAGCACTCGATTAAAGTGGATTCGGGAAGGGAAAAATCAGATCGATCGCCCAAATGTCGAAAAAGCCCTAAATGACAGCCTGAAGCGCTTGCAAACTGACTACATCGACCTGTATCAGATCCACTGGCCAGACCGCTACGTCCCCTTATTTGGCGCGCCGGATTACGACATCGCCCAAGAGCACGAAACAGTACCGATTTTGGAACAGTTAGAGGTATTTGCTGACTTAATTAAAGCTGGGAAAATCCGTTATTTAGGTTTAAGTAATGAGACGCCTTGGGGAGTTTGCGAGTTTTGCACGTTGGCTGAAAAACACGGATTGCCGAAGGTTGTTTCGATTCAGAATGCTTTCAGTTTGAGCAATCGGACATTTCACCTAAATTTAGCAGAAACTTGCCGTTTTAAGAATGTGGGATTGATGGCTTACAGTCCTTTGGGATTTGGGCTGTTAACGGGGAAATACTTGAATGGAATTCCCGAAAATTCAAGGTTGGCTTTATTTGCGGGATTTGGTCAGCGTTACGATAAAACTAATGTGAATGATGCGGTGAAAGCGTATGTTGAGATTGCGGGGAAACATGGGATAAGTCCGGCGCAGATGGCTTTGGCATATGTGCGATCGCGCTGGTTTGTGACTAGCACAATTATCGGTGCAACAAGTCTCGAACAATTGGAGGAAAATATCGGTAGTTTGGAGGTGAATTTGGATCAGGATATTATAGCGGAAATCAATGCGGTGCACGCTAAGTATCCGAATCCGACACCGTAAGTTTATTAGTAAGTTGGGTTGAGGTAACGAAGCCCAAATTACCACTTTTTTATATTATGTATGTTGGACTAATAAAAAATACCGAAGTGGCAGAAATTATAGAACAGGATATAATAGATTATAGCGTAGAAGTTGGCAGCGGTTGTGAATGGACAGGTAGAGGAACAGAACCCCAATGGAACAATCCTAAATCAACGAAAGCTTACGACCATATTGCTCGTCATCACGGCCCCCAACTTAAACCCCATGAACTTATGGGAAGAGCTGCAAGCACTAAAGATGACCAAGGACAATGGCTAAATTCAGAGGATTGGATAATAGCTGAGCAATTAGTACCTAAATATCGAGGTCAATACATCATTGATTTTCAGCGTCCTATTGGTAGAGTTTACCATCCCAATCGAACTATAACTGAGAACGTCAGTCGCGCTTTTATTCAAAGGAATATTGATGGAACTCTGAATTGTGGTTATCCTATAGTAGATGGGGTAGTGCGATTCGTTTAATCTAAATGGATAGAAATATCCAGGGACGGTTAACCTAACCCACTGGTTAGTATAACTA
>NZ_JAUBSF010000218.1:0-1672 GCF_036704615.1 Microcoleus sp. K4-B3 | reverse complement strand
TTTGAATGAAAGACTCTAAAGAAGCTATTTCTTTTTCCCTATCTTTTTGTTGCATTTGTAAGTCATTCATTTTTTTAGGTTCTTCCTTACTTACTATGCTAAATAAATAGTCAAATTAGTAAATAAATATGAATAAATGTATGAAATAGTCACTCAAGTCCTTGCCAGACTTGACATCTAGGTTGGTTTAATTGTTAACTCTATCATGGCCACCAATATTTTTTAGATAAAATCACAGTCATGGCTACAAAAAACGGGACTAAAGTTCTAACAGAAATCCTGAATATAGAAGGAATTAAAGTAATCTCGCTCCCGTCAACAACCGGGAATTGGAATAATGTTACAGGTTGACTCAATATCCAAAGAAAGTCATTGCCATCGTTGCGGGACAAAAAGTCATAGATTACATCAAAACCATCGATACGTAGTGAAAGATTTATCATGGGGAGAAAAACCAGTATTTTTAGAAATTAACCGACGACAGTTTAAATGTAAAAAATGTGGAAAACCGTTTAGCGAAAAGTTAGATTTTGTCATGAACCGAAGAACTTATACAAAAAGACTGGCGACTCAAACAATCCAAGAAGTTTGAAAAAGCGATATTCACAGTGTGGCAAAAAAAGGGGTAGTAACAACAGAAGAAATAGAAAAAATGTTAGAGGATGCCTCATTACAATTATCCTCAAAACCATCGGGACTCAAAAAACTAGGAATTGATGAAATAGCCTTAACTAAAGGTCAAGGAAATTACTGTGCTGTATTAATAGATTTAGAAACATCTAAATTAATCACAATTATTGCCGGGAGAACGCAAGTAGACATCAAGAAAGTCCTTATTTCATGGGGTACAGAGGTCTTAGAACAGATAGAAGAAGTTAGTATAGATTTATGGAGAGGTTGCAAAACCCTCGTCATGGATCTCATACCAAATGTTCAGGTAGTAGCCGACAGATTTCATGTGACAGTACAAGTAAACAAGGAGTTAGACACACAGATAAAACGCGAAAGAATCCAGGCAAGAGATTTAGAAAAAACCACAAATTTACGCTCAAAAAAAGCAGAGTGTCAACAAATTTTAGAGGGATTTAAAAAAAGCAAGTATTCCTTATTGAAAAATGAACGAGACTTAAATGACCAGCAAAAAATTAAGCTATTGCAAGTGAAAACTGTGTGCCCCACCCTAAAAATAATGCATGAACTAAAAGAAGATTTTCGACAAATTTTTGACAAAACAACAAATTGGTTAAAGGCATTATTTAAAGTTGGACAATGGCACAAAAGAGCCAAAAAATATTTTCCCGATAGCGGGAACACTATTATCCATTGGCTTGATGAAATTATTGCTTACTTTGATAATAGGACGACAAGTGGTGTTGTTGAGGGTATCAACAACAAGCTCAAGTTAATAAAACGTTCTGCGTATGGCTTTAGGAATTTCGATAATTACAAAAATAGATGCTTGCTTACTTGGCATTTTAATTGTTAGTTTAGCATAGTAAGTAAGGAAGAGCCTTTTTTTATTGTTACAATCAAGTATTACATATAATTGTATCATAGTCTTGATAATGATTTAGGATTGCTATAGACGGATTAAAATAAGCTGTTTCGCATTAAAACTGGTATAATAATAAATCACAAGTCACAGAAAAGCCAGAAGTATGCCAGCCAAAAA
>NZ_JAUBSF010000217.1:0-1675 GCF_036704615.1 Microcoleus sp. K4-B3 | reverse complement strand
TTTGACTAAATGGTTCGTTGAAATCTTTTGTCGAAGTGAGTGAAATTTTGGATCATTTTTTCGTTGGAACACTCTAATGCCAACGCCCTCAAAACCTACAACGGCGTATTAGGCCTCGCCCCCCAAGTCACCTTCCCTACTGGCAATGGCCCCACATCCGTCAGCATCGGCGACATCAACGGCGACGGGAAACCTGACTTAGCTGTGGCGAACGAGAGCGACAACACTGCCTCGATCCTGCTCAACACTACCACCAACGCCGTCACCCCCAGTTTCGCCACCAAAGTTGACTTCACAACTGGCATTGGACCCATATCCGTCAGCATCGGCGACATCAACGGCGACGGGAAACCTGACTTAGCTGTGGCGAACCAGAACAGCAACTACACTTCCATCCTACTCAACATCACCGCCACCGGAGCCACCACCCCCACTTTCGCCAACCAAGCCACCTTCCCAACTGGCGATGGCCCCCGCTCCGTCAGCATCGGCGACATCAACGGCGACGGGAAACCTGACTTAGCTGTGGCGAACTTCAACAGCGACACCGCCTCGATCCTGCTCAACACCACCCCCACCGGAGCCACCAACCCCACCTTCACCCCCCAAGCCACCTTCGCTACTGGCGATCGCCCCGAATCCGTCAGCATCGGTGACATCAACGGCGACGGGAAACCTGACTTAGCTGTGGCGAACTTCGGCAGCGACAGTGCTTCGATCCTGCTCAACACCACCCCCACCGGAGCCACCACCCCCACTTTCGCCAACCAAGCCACCTTCCCAACTGGCGATGGCCCCGCCTCCGTCAGCATCGGCGACATCAACGGCGACGGGAAACCTGACTTAGCTGTGGCGAACTTCGGCAGCGGCAGTGCCTCCATCCTGCTCAACACCACCCCCACCGGAGCCACCACCCCCACTTTCTCCTCCCAAGTCCCCTTCGCTACTGGCAGTAGCCCCAGGTCAGTCAGCATCGGCGACATCAACGGCGACGGGAAACCTGACTTAGCTGTGGCAAACAGAGGCAGCGACAGCGCCTCCATCCTGCTCAACACCACCCCCAAAGTTACTGCTGTCACCGCCACCACCCCTGACGGCAGCTACGGCGTCGTTGCAACCATCAATATCACCGTCACCTTCGATGCTGCTGTCACCGTTACCGGCACACCCCGACTGCAACTAGAAACCGGTACAACTGACCAATTGGCCACCTACGCCTCTGGTAGCGGCACTACAGCCCTCACCTTCAACTATGTAGTCCAACCAGGAGACTCTTCTGCCGACTTAGAATACCTCGCCACCAACGCCCTCACCCTCAACGGCGGCACAATTCAAGATAACTTGGCTGTGAATGCCGATTTAACTCTTCCCACTTTAGCCTCACCCAACTCCCTCGGCGGTAGTAAAGCCATAGTTATTGATGGTATTGCACCAATAGTTGCCTTAACATCCGCATCCGCAACAACAGTAAATGGTTTATTTAGCGTTACTGCTACCTTTAGTGAAAATGTCACCGGGTTTGATAATACTGATATCACCGTAGCCAATGCTACTGTCAGTAACTTTGTCACAGTTGATGCCAAAACCTACACCTTTGATGGGGAGTATGTCACTTTTGTAGTGAGTAATTATACTCAGGCAGCTTGTCTCTGATTTCCAATTAACCCGTTCAAGT
>NZ_JAUBSF010000128.1:0-13428 GCF_036704615.1 Microcoleus sp. K4-B3 | reverse complement strand
AGTTATACTAACCAGTGGGTTAGGTTAACCGTCCCTGGATATTTCTATCCATTTAGATTAAACGAATCGCACTACCTATCTAGTTATAGTGTCTGGTGCGCATTGCGCACCTTACCTTAAACAACTCGCTTAGCCCGAAAATATTTAAAGTTTCAATAATCACCGTTCTAGTTATAATATATAGTGCGCATTGCGCACCTTACCTTAAAAAAACTCGCGGTATCGCATACCAAGTATTATTTACCCCTTAAAAAATTAAACTAACTTTCTAGTTATGACTCAAACCACTGATTTCCTCAGCCACCTCAACCCATCTCAGCGCCAAGCAGTTGCCCATTATAACGGGCCGCTGTTAGTAGTAGCGGGCGCTGGTTCGGGCAAAACCAGAGCTCTAACTTACCGAGTTGCTAACTTAGTTCGCACGCATCGAGTCGATCCTGAAAATATTCTGGCGGTGACATTTACGAATAAAGCCGCCAGGGAGATGAAAGAAAGAATTGAGAAATTGCTGGCAACTCAGCAAGCTGAAGCGGAATATGGCAAACCTTTGGTAGACTTAGCCCCGGATGTGCAAACGAAATTGCGATCGCAAATTTACCAGAGAATTACCAAACACATTTGGATGGGTACTTTTCACTCTTTGTGCGGCCGCATTCTCCGCTACGACATAGAGAAATATCAAGACGAAAAAGGCCGCCAGTGGAAGAAAAACTTTTCGATTTTTGATGAGTCAGATGCTCAAAGTCTCGTCAAACAAATCGTCACCAAAACGCTGAACCTCGACGACAAGAAATTTGACCCGCGAAAAGTCCGCTATGTCATCAGCAATGCTAAAAATAAAGGCTTGTCGCCTCAAGAATACCAAGCCGCAGAACCGGATTATCGAGGTCGCGTGATTGCCGATGTTTACAGTCGCTACCAAGACGCTTTAGCAGCCAACAATGCCTTAGATTTTGACGATTTAATCCTCGTTCCCGTTAAACTTTTGAGCCAAAACGAGCAAGTATTAAGTTACTGGCATAAAAAGTTTTGCCATATTTTAGTTGACGAATACCAAGATACCAACCGCACTCAATACGATTTGATTCGGATGTTGGTGACAAATAACGCCGACCCGAAAAACTTCGATAAATGGCAAAACCGCTCGATTTTTGTCGTAGGCGATGTCGATCAATCAATTTACAGCTTTCGCATGGCAGATTATACCATATTGCTGGAATTTCAAGAGGATTTCGGAGATGGTTTGTCCGACGATAAAACTCAGACAATGGTAAAATTAGAGGAAAATTATCGATCTCGCGAAAACATCCTGCAAGTCGCGAACCACTTGATCGAACACAATACGGAACGGATCGAGAAAATTCTGCGCCCGACTCGCGAACCGGGAGCTCCGATTGTTGTTTGGCGCGCCGACAACGAATTAGATGAAGCGGAATTTGTAGCAGGTCAAATTCATTCCTTGAAGCGCCAAAACTCCGAATACGAAAAGGGCAGTAACTTTGCGATTCTCTACCGCACAAACGCTCAATCTCGCTCCTTTGAAGAAGCGTTAATGCGTTTAGACATTCCTTACAATATTGTCGGCGGTCTAAAGTTTTACGATCGCAAAGAAATCAAAGATATCCTAGCATACCTGCGGGCGCTAGCCAATCCCGACGATAGCGTCAGCCTCAAACGCATCATCAATACTCCCCGCCGCGGCATTGGGGATACCACATTTTCCAAAATCGAAGACGCTGCAACTCAATTGGGCATTCCGTTGTGGGAAATCCTCAGCGATGAATCTTCTGTCAATACTCTAGCAGGGCGATCGGCAAAAGCTATTATTAAGTTTGCCGAAATGATTGGTCGTTGGCAATCGCAAGTTGAAACTCTGCCGGCTTCGCAAATTGTCCAAGGAATTATCCAAGATTCAGGCTACATTGAAGATTTGAAAAATCAAGGAACCGAGGAAGCCGAAAATCGGATAGAAAACGTCAGAGAATTGTACAATGCTGTGCTGCAATTTGAAGAACAAAACGAAGAACCGACGCTGACATCATTTTTAGCAAAAGCATCTTTAGCATCCGATTTAGATGACTTGCAGGAAGAAGATTCCCGCGTATCGCTAATGACGCTGCACTCCGCAAAAGGGCTAGAATTTCCCGTAGTATTTCTAGTCGGAATGGAACAGGGTTTATTTCCCAATTTCCGCAGTTTGGACGACCCGAAAGCGATCGAAGAAGAACGCCGTTTGTGCTACGTCGGCATCACTCGCGCCCAGGAATTGCTATTTCTCACCCACACTCGCGAACGCCGCCTTTGGGGAGGTTTCCGGGAACACTGCACCCCTTCGCTATTCTTAGGAGAATTGCCGCCGCATTTGCTGGCCGGAAGTGCGAAGAAAACTAAAGCGGGGAAAACGGCTGAATCTAAAGGAAAAACTAATAATTCAGCAGCAAATTCCGGGAGTTCTCAAGCGGGAAACAATGGACAATCGGCGGATTGGCAAACGGGCGATCGGGTTTTTCATCATGCTTTTGGAGTTGGAGAAATTACGCACGTTTTGGGAGAAGGCGGTAAAACTAATCTGGCAATTAAGTTTTCAGGTTTGGGCAGAAAAATCATCGATCCGAGAACAGCTAAGTTGCAGCGAGTGTAATAAAAAAGTGTTGAAAACTCCCGATAGGAGTCGGCGGTTAAAACCGTTACTACACAACCTTGTGTCCGAACTTTAGGGGACACACAAGAAATGATTCAAGATTCTCCCGCAGGGAATCGCCCCTCGATCGATCTTCTCTCACATCTTGCACCATTCTCAAGAACAGGCAAGATGCCTGTTCCACAAGAAAATTCACTCTTTGTGGAAGAGGCATCTTGTCTGTTCATAAAAGACTTATTAACAATGATGCCACATCTCATATCTTATTCGACTGCCTGAGATTCCACACGCCTGTATTTACCCGCCAAACGTTCTCGACGCTGGCGGCGGTTGTCAGCTTCAAATATGGCAATCGCTTCATCTAACTTCAAATTGAAAGCGTCCAACTGTCGGCAGACTTCACGCATCTTTTCAACGTGTCGCTTTCTGGTTTCAGCGTCGGGGATTCTAGGTTGTTGATTCATGGCAAATTCCAATCCATTTTGATTTCTTGAATGCTTGCTGCTGAGGCATCGACAATCGCCTCTCCGTCTTCTATCGTTCCATACAGAAAGTTTAACGTATCCGCAGTCGCAGCGGGTTGAGATTCTGCTACCTGCTGCAAAAGCCTGTACAAACGATTGTAAGAGGTTCTCAACCTTTCCTTAATATTATCCAGGGATTCTAGTTCGGGGAGTGTCGCTTCTGTCTCGCCAAACTGCTGCATTAAAATGTATTCTGTGGCGGTTGTCTCGTTGAGAATTTCCACTAGCCGCCGCTGCAATGTGAAAATTGTGTTCAGGATGTCATCAGGTAGCTTTGCCATTGTCCTTATTTTTTAGGGATAACAACTTAACACAATATATCAGAATGTTTGCTTCCTCTCATTTTAGTTTTAATTGAGAGCGATATCAGTCCAAATTTACCACCTTTAAATTTGCGTTCCATGCTTCGCCAATAACGCACTTCCATAAGCAGCCGCAGTATGAATAGGGGTTACTACAGGCACTTTTAAATAACGCTTTCTAATCGCACTCCAAACCGAATTTTTTGCCCCGCCGCCAGCAGTATAAACTTTCGTCAAAGCAGTTGCACCGAATTCTTGCAATAATTGATATCCCCGCGCTTCAATCCGCGCTATGCTTTCTAGCAAACCGTGCAGAAATTCCACTGAATCAGTGGGACGCGGTTGGAGTCGGGGCGGCAAATTCGGGTCATTAATCGGAAAGCGATCGCCCTTTTTCAACAATGGGTAATAATCCAGCAAACTCTCTTGTGCTGGATCAATTTGTGTGCTATAATTCTCTAACTCAACATCAGTAAAAAAATGCCGCAGTACCGCACCTCCGGTATTAGAAGCACCTCCAACCAACCACAAATCGCCTAATTTATGACTGTAAATCCCGTATCTAGAATCATCTACGCGGGTATGACTTAACAGTTTGACTGCTAAAGTAGAACCGAGAGAAGTTACTGCTTCCCCTGGTAAATTGACACCGCTTGCTAAAAATGCTGCAATGCTATCGGTTGTGCCAGCACAAACCATACAATCGCGGGGAAAACCAAAGCGATCGCCCACTTGAGCTCTCACTTCCCCCACAGGCGTGCCCGGTGCGACAACTTGCGGCAATTCAGGCGTTGCAGCGCCCGCAATTCCCTGTGTCAGCCAATTCGGATAGCACAAAGTATCAACATCAAAACCGAGTTTCAAAGCATTGTGATAGTCGCTAATTCCCAATTTTCCGTGCAGCAGAAATGCCAGCCAGTCAGCTTGATGCAGGAAAAATGTAGGGGCGGTTTCCTCTCGAAAGTCTTGCCACCACAGGAGTTTTGCCAGACTGGATGTAGCGCTTAATACTGTGTGGTTAGCAGGGGCGATCGCCCGCAACCTCTCTGTCACCGCTGCACCGCGCCCATCATTGTATAAAATCGGCTCGCATACTGGTATACCGTCGGTATTGCACAGCATGACAGTGGAGGATGTGCCGTCAATGGCGATCGCCCTTACCTGATTGCGGATTGTTGGGGGAATTTGCTCGATCGAATCCCACAGCGCATTTTGCCACACCGAGGGCAATTCAGGCTGTTGTTGCCCGTTGTTGGCAAAAGTATATTCTGTCTCACAATGTATTGTACCCTGGGAGTCTATGACAGTCGATCGGGCGCCAGTCGTGCCGAAATCTATTCCCAAATAAAGATTCATTTGCCACTCCCGCGAATTTTCCTATTTTGAGGAAACCACAAAGTTAATTTGCATCTTATGGTTGTTTCTAACTCAGCTTCTTCTGCGACAATATCAGGATTTATCTGCTCTTTGGCTTATTATTTAAATAATGGATAATTGTCTAAGGTGCGATCGCTAAGTCTGATAAGTTTTAGGTCTTCTACAGATTCCATCATAAGCTCTATTGGCGTTGCTGATTTAGAGTAGGAAAAGCTAAATATACAAGTCGTAGAAACCAGTATCCACAAAGCTTCTGGATTTTCAAATTATTTTTTTAATCCCCTGATTAAGAAACACCGGGATTTTTTCTGATGCCAAATCTTTGGCAATAGCTTTGAATGAACGGCATCGGCAAGATTATTTGAAGTGGAGGCAGCGGGTAATAAAGATTCGGTTTTTCGCGCTAGTTGGCTTAGTCGAGTCCATAGATAAGCGCGAGAGGTATATTGATCGGTTTTAGTTACAGGTACAGGTTCGTTGGAGTTAGCTCAAGCTAGAGCTTGAGCAACTTAAATCTAAAGTTTAATTAAATGTTAGCAACTAAACTTGGCAAGTCAATTAGACTAACTCTGTCAGTAGCGTATCGGAGCAGCTAAATGTCCCCTTGGGTAAAAGATCCAAATGCAGGCGGAGTTAAAATCCCTCCAGCCGTTCAACAACAGGTAAAGCAGCGTGTTCTCGATTATGCAGCAGCTAACTACGCTGGCAAGTATACTCGCCTAGACATCCGCTTTCGCAGTCAGTTCTGTTACATTGATGCCTATAAAGAACCTTATTGCCCTCCAGATTTTCCACCTAAAGACTTTCCCGTATCTCGGGAGGAATATTTAGAACGAATGCGAAATAGCCCCATTCACCTGTGTCGGCTGCGCTACTTTGGCGATGCAGAATCTTGGAGTCTGGGGTTTTACACCTACAGCAATGAAAAATATGAGCTTTGTATGTTCAAGAATGGCAGTTTCTACGGTACTCCTGAACAAGCTTTTGCCATTTCTGCCATGTATTTGCAGTAACCCAAAATGACCCTCTAAGGTCTAAAAACTGTGAGTTTCCCACTTACCATGTATTTTTATGAGCGAATATCAATACTACGAGTTTCAAACCATCGACCGACCGTTGACTAAAGCGGAACAACAAGCAGTCAGCCTACTCTCTAGTCGCGTACAACTAAGTTCTACTAGGGCGATATTTACTTATAGTTATGGAGATTTTCGAGGCGACCCAAAAGACCTATTAGTCCAATACTTCGATGCCATGTTTTACATGGCTAATTGGGGAACATTACAACTAATGTTTCGTTTTCCCAAAGGTCTGATTGATGTTGAACGGATGCAGAAATATTGCATTGAAGATCTGATTGCTGTTTCTGAAATTAATAATTTTGTCATTTTAGAAATTTCTATGGAGGACGACGAAGGTTTTGGGTGGATAGAGGGAGAAGGAAATCTATCCTCTTTGATAGGTTTGCGCCAGGAAATTTTGCAGGGAGATTATCGTTTACTTTATCTGGCTTGGCTGAAAGCGATTAGCTATCTTGATATTGATGAACTCAATGAAGAAGAGTTAGAGCCACCTGTTCCTCCTGGATTGGGTAAGTTATCTTCATCATTAGAGGCTTTTATAGATGCTTTTGAATTGAATGAGCATCTGCTAAAGGTGGCAACAACTGCTAGTGCTGCTAAACCTTCTATTTCAGAAAAGAGCTTAAAAGCAGCTATACAAAAACTCGATCGTTCTGAAAGCGATACCTTTTTACTGCGGTTAGCCAAAGGAGAATCTAATCTGTCCTTTGAATTGCGTAAAAGATTATCACAAATGATGGAAGTTATGCAAGATGTAATTACAGGAAAACGAACAATTAGACAGCTTTTAGAAAGCGCTGAACAGGAACAAAAAAAGAGCGATCGCAAAAAAGAACAGGCAACTGAAGCTTTACGAGTCAGAGAATTGGAAGCTTTGGCTCTGCGAGAAACGGCTGCTTGGGAAGATGTAGAGGCTCTTATTCAAAAAGGAACTTCTAAATCTTACGATGAAGTAGTGCCGTTACTTTTAAAACTCCGAGACTTAGCGGATTATCAAAACCAACAAGCTAATTTTTCAACACGGCTGAAACAACTTCATGCTCAATATAGTAGTCGCTCTGGATTAAAAAGACGTTTACTTGAGGCGAATTTATAATCGACTTGAAAGCGAAAGGTTATTCAATTGTATTGACAGTCTGCGGTCTAAGGATGTGTTCGCAGATTTATTCAGGTGACGATCGCACTCAACGACTATGATCGCCAACGTATTGAGTTTATCGTTAAGCAACACTGCCAAAGACAAAATATTGGGCGTTGCTTAATCAGGGTATGAAAAAAATAAGTGAAAAATCCAGAAGCTTTGTGGATACTGGTTTCTATGACTTGCATATTTAGCCTTTCATACCGTAAATTAGTAACGCCCAACAGCAGATCCGGGTAAGGACATCGCATTGCCCAAAGCGTGTCAACTTAACCGGAAAAACCGCTTCACCCGAAAGCTCGGCAGGGGTTTAAACCCCTGCCAGACAAGGCATTGCCGTGTCCCTAGTTAAACTTTTGTCCCGCACTCAGGACAAAACTTATTGCTCGAAACATTCTTCGCGCCGCAACTCGGACAATAAATCAACTCCGCTGATTGCAACTTGCTACGTTCGGGCAAACCAACCATTTGAGCGTTGCTCTTACCTGGAACTACCATCGGATAGCAGTTTTCGTCCCTCGTCACCTTCACGTTCATCAGCACCGGGCCGTCGTGAGCGAGCATTTGACCGATCGCATCTTTGAGTTCCTCCGGTCGCGAAACCAGCATCCCTCTCACCCCGTAAGCTTCAGCCAGCATCACAAAATCCGGCATCCCTACAGTCATATTCGACGACGAATAACGCTCCCCATAGAACGCCTGCTGCCACTGCCGCACCATGCCTTGCCAGCCATTATTTACAATCACAATCTTGACATTAATGCCGTATTGTGCTAGCGTCCCCAACTCTTGAATATTCATTTGGATGCTAGCATCGCCAGCAATACAAATCACTTGCTCATGCGGCAGCGCCATTTTCGCGCCCATCGCCGCCGGCAGCCCGTAACCCATCGTTCCCAAACCAGCGCTCGAAATCCAGCGGCGCGGCCCGTTGTTCAAGAATTGAGCCGACCACATTTGATGTTGACCGACATCCGTTGTGTAGTAAGCATCTGGCGCTTGAGTAGCCAACTCCGAAATCACCTCTTGCGGAGACAAAATGTCTGGGTAATGAGGCACAACTAACGGATAGTCCTGTTTCCACCGATCGATCCTGTGCAGCCATTCCCCAGTCTGTCCGGGATTCGGCGAAACTCCAGCCTCCCGACAGCGGCGCAGCAAATCGATCAAAACTTGGCGGACATCTCCGACAATCGGCACGTCAGGGCCGCGATTTTTGCCTACTTCCGCCGGATCGATATCGATGTGAATCACCTTAGCGCGCGCGGCAAACTCGTCTAATTTGCCGGTCACGCGATCGTCAAACCGAGCTCCGACAGCAATCAGCAAATCGCACTCGGTAACGGCAAAATTAGCGTAAGCAGTGCCGTGCATCCCCAGCATTTTCACCGACAAAGGATGGTTTTCGTCAAAGGCACCTTTGCCCATCAGCGTTGTCGTCACCGGCAATTGGAAAAGTTCCGCCAGTTCCTTAATTTCCTCGTGGGCCGCCGCCGCGATCGCCCCGCCGCCCACATAAAGCAAAGGACGCTTCGCTTCCTTCAGTAAATGAATTGCTTGATTAATTTGCCGAGGATTTCCCTTCACCGTCGGCCGGTAGCCCGGAATTCTCACTGCTCCCGGTTCCACGGGCAGATAGTCAAATTCTTCTAAACCCACATCCTTGGGTACATCAACCAAAACAGGCCCCGGCCGCCCTGTACTCGCGATGTGGAAAGCTTCTGCCACAATTCGCGCCATATCTCTCGGATCGCGCACTACATAGGAATGCTTGACAATTGGCAGGGTAATCCCGTAAATATCAGTTTCCTGAAACGCATCAGTGCCGATCGCCGGACGGGCAACCTGACCGGTAATAATTACCATCGGGATCGAATCCATGTGGGCTGTCGCAATCCCCGTCACTAAATTAGTTGCGCCGGGCCCCGAAGTAGCAAAACAAACCCCTACTTGTCCGGTAGCGCGGGCGTACCCGTCGGCCGCGTGAGCAGCACCTTGCTCGTGCCGCACCAGAATATGTTTGATGGCGCCGGTTTCTTCAGCGCGGTAGAGTTCGTCGTAAAGCGGCAGAATTGCGCCGCCGGGATAACCAAAAATATGCTTGACGCCGTGGCGGATCAAGCTGTCAATCAGAGCAAATCCACCAGTTGCACGTCTGATGGCCACTTTAGTTTTTAGTTGCACAGAATTTCCTTCCTTAAACTAATTATGATTTTTAATGAAAGCTTTTATACTACTTTAGTCTCAATAATCAAACTCTGAAAATTTAACTGCTGATATTTTACAAAAAGTTTCGCGATCGGACATTTATCGCCAGGCCCAGAATTTGTGGAACAGCAGAGCAAGAAAAGAAACAGAGGAAATCGCGGCTTGTATGCCGGTTGACCGCGATCTGACGCTTGCTTGTATAGCATTAGTTTTGATCGGCATTAGAAAAGAAAAACAATGGTTTGTTTGCAATGCCAGAACGTCCTAACCGTCAGGGCCGTTGCTATGTTAGAGATCGATCGCAAAAAGAAAGCCCTCGAACCTCTTCCCATTGGTGTCAACAATCGCCTAAAACCCTTGAGAAATCTCGTATAGACGCGAGTCTCGATCCCCCTCGCATTCCCGTTAAGAAGGGGGAGGAAAGAGAATGGTCAGGTTCCCCCCGACTATCAGCCGGGAGGACGATCTGGGCAATCATCGGCTTACTGTTTGCCGATACTACATTTAACGTTAAGTTGACACCAATCCCTTATTCCTTCTTCCTTCTTCCCTGTTCCTTCTTCCTTCTTCCCAAAATTCACAGTGCATCCTGCAAGACTTTGCGAGTATGCTTCCAAGCTGCCATGCCCATCACTGAGACCAAAAAGCCCAAACTCAGCAACACGATCCGCAAGCCGAGGTCATCCGAACCCACGGCTTTGCTGACAGCATCCGTCAGCGGGCCGGTCAGTGCTAAAGGCAAGCTCAGAGCAATATTAATTGCATTGTTCTCCAAGCCAAAGACTTTGCCCCGCATAGATTCTGGAGTTTTTTCTTGAATCAGAGCCTGCATCGGCCCGTTAATTAAGGAAGCACCAAAACCGAACAGAGCACTCAATCCGAATCCCACCCACAACTGTCGGGTAAAGGCAAACATTGCTAATACAAAACCCATCATCAAGAAACCGATTAACGGCAGAGGTTTGTGGTGGAAGCGACCGCCCCAGTGGCCCAAAAAGGCTGCGCCGAAGACCATTCCGACTCCCGCAGCAGCCAGCAAAAAGCCAAATTGAGTTTCTTTGAGACCTATTTTGCCTGAAAGCGCGATCGCCAGCACCTGAAGCGCCGCAAACACGGAATACAAAATCGTCAACTGCACCATCGCGTTGCTGACAAGGTGATTGTGTTTCAAATACCGCAAACCTTCTTTGAGGTCTTGCCAAGGATGGACGTTTTTGCCACTGCTGCCGGCATGACTTTCTTTGATCCGCATGGCATAGATCAAACCTGCTGATATTAGGTACAACCCGCCCAGCAAAAACTCTTGAGAAGCTGCTCCAAAGCTGTGTTTGACCCAACTAAACAGCGGTTCGCCGATCGTCATCCCGACAATAATCCCGCCCATTGTGGACGAGGCGAACAGCGCATTTGCTGACATCAGTCCCTCTCGCCCCACGGCCAGGGGGATTGCCGCCTGCTCTGCCGGAGCAAAAAATTGCGTTACGGTAGAGATCAAAAACGTCATCGCCAACAAAACGGCAAAAGCTTTGGGCAAAAACGGCAAAGCTACAATCAAAACGGCTCGAATCACGTTGCAGCCGATCAGCATTTGCTTTTTGGAAAAGCGGTCTACGACGATACCGGCGGCCGAACCAAATACGATCGCCGGCAGCGTGTAGGCGATCATCACTGCTGACAGCATAGAATTTTCCGAATGCTGCCAAGAAACAGGCCAGGGTCGGTAGTCGCCTGCTTTCAGCAGAATAATCAGCAATACGTAAAAGATTTTATCCGCCACTTGGGCTAATAACTGGCCCGTCCACAAGGCGAGGAAGGGGCGATTTCTCAGTAGGGCATCAAGCCCGCTGCGGTCAGGGGGAGGGCTGGCTGGGTGCATAGGAATAGTTTAACTGACCGCCTCTAGCAATTATAGTTTTCAGCAATACGTGCAAATCTCACATAGCCTAATGTGGAAACTCGGAAAACTCCTGTCTCCTGCGTTCTTTTTCTGTTTTAGCAGATCGGCGGGGGACGGATGCTGTAGTCTTCTTAACTCTACCGCGATCGGCCGGAGCCGAGAACCCGCGCCCCCGGAAAATCCGAGAATATTGTTAAAGGTTGGCGTGCATTTCATCGCGAGTACAAGATAGGGTAATATACTTGACAAAATACTTGCTGTTGGCAGTGATATTAAAAGATGTCACGCCGATTAAGTAATATAACGAAGGTACTAACTGTTAGGAGTGAAAAACTTGAAAAAGGTTGAAGCTATTATTCGCCCCTTTAAACTAGACGAAGTGAAAATCGCACTCGTCAATGCTGGTATTGTGGGGATGACTGTTTCTGAAGTTAGAGGTTTTGGCCGTCAGAAGGGCATGACAGAACGCTATCGCGGTTCTGAGTACACCGTTGAGTTCTTGCAAAAGCTCAAGGTCGAGATTGTTGTGGAAAACGATCAGGTTGACATGGTGGTTGATAAAATTATCGCGGCTTCCCGCACGGGCGAGATTGGCGACGGCAAGATTTTCATCTCTCCTGTAGAACAAATTATTCGGATTCGGACTGGGGAAAAGAACTTGGAGGCTATCTAAGATACTGGGGGATTGGGCATTGGGCATTGGGCATTGGTAATTGGTCCTTGGTAACTGGTCATTGCCAAGGAAAAACCTATTTCCTGTCTAGTTCTGATACCTAAGTGTCAATATCCAATGCCACAGTTACCCCATGTTTTGGCTTTTTTCCTCATTAGGGGTTGACAATGTGAGCTAGTTGTGGTATGAGATCCAAGAATGCTCGGCCGCGGTGAGAGTGCGATCGCTTGATATCCGGTGTCATTTCGGCAAAAGTCTGTTGCTGTGCGGGTACGTAGAAAATGGGGTCATATCCGAAACCGCCAGTACCGCGAGGAGTGTGGAGGATTTCGCCCCGACAAATTCCTTCTACTTGCAAGGCAATTGT
Source organism: Microcoleus sp. K4-B3 (assembly GCF_036704615.1). Lineage (NCBI taxonomy): Bacteria > Bacillati > Cyanobacteriota > Cyanophyceae > Oscillatoriales > Microcoleaceae > Microcoleus > Microcoleus sp. K4-B3. The sequence goes on along the minus strand of NZ_JAUBSF010000128.1, from coordinate 1,216 downwards.
ACCGTCGGGACGGGCGATCGCGATCGCGCAAACAAATTGTGCTTCCCGGTTTTGTTCGCTTCCCAATTCTTTGAGAAGTCGATCGATCCTGTCAGCATCGGTTTTCCCGTAGCGCGCCGAGTAAATCCCAGGTCTACCGTCGAGTGCATCTACCATTAAACCAGAATCATCGGCGATCGACCATTTGCCCGTTGCTTTGGCCACTTCAGACGCCTTTAAGCAAGCATTAGCAATAAAAGTTTCGCCTGTTTCCTCGATGTCCAACTCTTCCGGTTTTAGTTCCAATTCCCATCCCAAATCCTGCAGATAAACTTGCATTTCCTTGAGTTTACCCGGATTGCCCGTAGCTACAACTAGCAATTTGCGATTATTCATTATTTCCCTTAAAACTTACCCATTGATATTAACAAAAGATTAAGAAAATGGTTGCAATAAGATTCCCAAAATCTTATCAACCTCTTTAATATAGTATTCTGTCGGATCGATATAGAGAGTAGTTTCCTGTAAAATCAAGAACTTCCAGTTAGTGCCAGTCGTCACTGAACCGTAAATGCGATCGACCTCACTGTCTTGGTTTTGATTGAAACATTGAGCCGCTACCATTGCCGCCGCGCATTGCCCCAACCCGCCAATAATATCTTCTTTTTTCGCTTCAAAGATAGTCACAACTGGAGCGCTGATAAACAATTGTTCTTGAGAACCGCTAATAATATAATCGCAAAATCCCTGCAATCCCCTTGCTGGATCGACAGTAAAATCCTTACCTGAAAACAGCGAAACTCGCTTGTTTAACAGCCGCCTAACTTCTGCCAAAATCGGAGCAATTAAAAATTCCGATCGAGCCTTTTCTGTAGAAATAGAAATTGCTAAAGGCACGTAATCGTTTAAAATAGTTGTTAAGATTTCTGACGGTACAACAGGGGATGTAGTGGCAAATAAATCGCGAGTTTCATCCAAAGTTAATCCAAAATCTTTTTTGACTTTCGCAAGGCTGAAATCGCTGTATGCCATCTTTTTTACTCCCAAAATTAGTCGCGATCGCCAGGGATGACAGTCATCGACTGTCACAGTCAAATTATAAATCATCAGCCTTTAATTATAGCATAAAAAATATTACGATCGATAATAAAACATAGCTAATACCAATTTTACATGAAGTTGCATAGAATAAAGATACTGTTTAGAGGTGATGAGTTATGGCACGTCAACTGATTGT
>NZ_JAUBSF010000127.1:0-13559 GCF_036704615.1 Microcoleus sp. K4-B3 | reverse complement strand
CTAATTATGAAATGGAACCGAAAGATAAAAAATAAAGGCAACTTAGTTAATGCAGTTTAGATGTTTAACAGCTTAGTTGTCATAAAGGCCCCTATTTTCCCGTCAAAACATCGTCATATCGACATTCATGGCTATATTTTCTATTTTTCCTTAACTTCTCGACCCAGCCACTACCTTGCCAATCTTGTCTTGCAAAATTAAAGCGGCAGGAGCGGTCAAGGGCGATTTTTTGTTAATGTTGAACCTTGAAAGAATGCTTTTGCAACCATCCCTTCACGAATTGCTCGATCGATTGAATCTGACAGTTGCACGGTAAATCCTATCAAAAACTCAAGTTCAAACAGCTTGGGAGCGATTTTTTGGTACGCAAAGATGCTGGCTGGCTTAAAGTCAGGGTCCTGGCTGAGTTGATTTCTGAAATTTGCCACATGGTGAGATGACATCTTTGTAAAACCTGGGGGGAGGTGTTGTAAAGTAAGAACTAAATTCGATAAGTCCGCTGCGGAATCGGGAATATCGGCAGACAGAATATTGCTTCGATCGCTGGACTTGCGATCGAGACTTCGCCAAATCCACGGCCCAATGCAGCAGTAATTAGCAAACAGACCAATAACACAAATTTTTTTTCATTATTTTACCCTGTTGCTATTACCCCTTACCAATCTCTACATCACTCTACCCCAAAGCGCTGTCTTTTATTCCGCTGCTTCTAATTCCTCTAGTTCTTGCGTAGACTGCCATCCAGCTTGCCAGAGCGATCGGTCTTTGAGCTGTGCGGCGTTCAGCCAAAAACGGACATTTGGATCGCAAGCCGCCACCATTTCCGCAAATACCCATTTACCCTCATTTTTTCGGTTGACTACTTGGAAATGTCGCCACCCCCAAGTTTTTTGGTGTGAAGTCCATCGGGAACCCACTAAATAAGGAAATTTTTGTTTCTTCGGCACAGTATTTTCGTTGACAAATATATTAGAAAGCAAGTTAATTGTAATAACTCCTTCTGTTTGATGATATTAATTCCCTATCAAAACTCGTCTAATCCAATCCTCTCTCCCTCCCCTCTAGAACATAACAGACAATATAGAGGCGCTGCAGCTTACATCAGAGTTCACCTAAACTCTATCTGCAAGTAGATGCGTTTATTGTAACTTGCAGTAGTTTCGCCTCGGGTTTCAAAAGTAAGGGCAGTTCAATGACTGCCCCTGTAATTAGTTATACCTATTGAATAGGGATGATTTTTCACTCGATCCACAAATAGGAAATTTATGCAGCACGAGCTAAATCGTGAATCTCAAATCTAAAAGCAAATAACCCAGGTTCATAGTTGTGCACAATAATCCGTTCTGTGAAACTTAATCAAATCTACTTTTCGAGCAGGTTTGACCTTCACTTCCTGCTTCTGCCAAAGCGGTCGGCCGCTTCTTGTCCGCAGGCGTCTTTTCGAGCCCAACTCTCCCTACAAACATTTTTTCAATCTTCATCGTGTTTCATTGATCCTGTACAGCTCAATAAAAAAGCACTTTTAGGAAAGATTGACTAATTTTTTTCATTCTGTCGTCACCCTTTGATTACTTCCTTGTTAAGGCTTTTGGCCCGATAAATCCAGAGGAAGTTGGGGTAGCCGGAGCCGAACCGCATTTGTTTGCAGCCAGAGAGTGATGGCGTGCTTCCGCTGAGGAGTCACGTACTCTCCGGGTCTGATCACGCCAGCACAGACGCCGATGTTCTTAATAAGGGTCTCTCGCTCCGATGAACTTGCACCCTGTAGCAACCTGACTTGGGCTTTGATAAAATCCACGTTCATAGCTGAAAGTAAAAGTAAGTAAAGAACTCAGTTAAATAGCGATGCTTTGTTTCCAAGTGTAACTCTAAAACCCTTTGGTACGAATCTAATTGATTCAACATCCCCAGGATGGGGATCGGGGCCTCTAGAGCTAGCCAACTTTATTTACTTTATCTGTTTTTGTTAGCAAAAGTGTCACTATGCTAGCAATTTTGGCAGAATTATTCATAGTTAAGAACTGTTACAAATTTGGCTCGTTCCCGACAATACGGCAGAGTTTAGTGCTAACGCTACTCTCGTGAATTCAAAAAGTTTAGCCTTGTCTCCAACTCCTTGCCTTCTTAGGTTTTACCATCCTCCATTGGGTAGCGATCGCTCGCCGAACATTCCTCTTCGATTGCCCCTCTTAACATTCAGACACAACCACCTCACCCTATTGATTTAGATCTGCCCGTATGTCTCGCTGTGGACTATAACTTCAGGCATACGTGTTGTTACCTGGGCTACCATAAGCGAGCAAGTTTTTATTCTTGTTTCTCAATGATATATTTTTTTGCTTGTCTTGCAAAGCCCTTATTTGTGTTAATTAAGGCAGCTTTGTGATGTCCGCCCCAATGAAGAGTCGCAGCTTGCGAATCCAGATATTTTACGCTCTGTGGCGGTGAATATGTTTTCTGAATTCATTGGGGGCGATCGTTCGTCGGCTAGAATTGCCAGTAACGGCTCAATTTGTATAATTCATAACAGATCCGCCTATCTTAAGAATTTAAAAACAGCACCAGTTTAAACTGTCTTCAATCCGTCGATATCTCCTAATAGCTTCAAAAGAGCGGTAAAATAAATCAACTTTGCCTACCCACGTTCTTAAGTCGATTTTGCATTCGAGTTGGTGTATCATAGCCATTAAATATCGCCCAATTTGCTGGTTACTAAAGTTGAAACTAAGTCCTAATTAACCGGATAAGGTGAAGTTATAAAACACAACATTTCACTATTTTAATTACAAATTAAAATTAACTCATTGAGGACTTGTGCATCAACGTTTTTTGTTAAAAAAGTATCCCTACAGCCATCCTTATGGTAAAAAAAACAGTTTTTTGATTGTGAAGGGGCGGGTTTATGAAGATCCTGGACGTGGATTAAAGGTATTAATTAACCCGCCCCTAGGATATTTTTTACCTATAAAAAACGATCGGTCGGACAGCATATAAAATCCCCGAGCGCAGGATTTGCGGAGGCGAAATGGTGAATAAAATTATTGGTTTTAAATTATCGATATGTGTCCTCTTGCAGTGTCAAGAGGTATCTAGCGAGCGAGCGATCTGGGCTTTGTCGCTAAGATAATTTCCCGGTGGAAAACCGGGAAATTATCAACTAAATCAACCTTTTTTCTGGCCTTGCAGCTTAGTTTTCCAATTGGCGATATTCTTCTGAGCCTGCTGATAGCTCTTAGTACCCGACGGCACAAGCGAAGCAGCTTCAACTGCGTCTTTCAGCTTTCCTTGAGAGCCGCGCAACTGAGCAATTTTGAGAATACTTTCGCTCCACTCTCCAATCAACTGCTGAGCTTCTTCGTACTTCGGCTGACCGGGCTCAATTTTATTAGCTTGCTGGATGCCTTGACTGTAAGAAGAGGCAACCCCCCGCTTAATTTGACCCTTAGCAGCCGATAGCAAAGCAACATTTACGTTCTGGTCTTTGGATAGCTCCTCCCACTGAGCGATCGCCTCTTTCGACTGATTGTAAACAGGCTTATTGACATCCGGCATCAATTTAGCCGCCCCGATCGCTCCCTGGAAATCGCCCCGAGCAGCCCGCCCGTTAGCTATATCCAAAATCGTTAAACTCCAGCGCTCAGTATCCTGCTGAGCCTGCGGGTAGAGCGGATCGCTAGGTGGAATCGTTCGAGCCTTAGCCACCGCCTTATTAAAACTAGAAGCCGAACCATCCTTGAGGAAAGTTTTCGCCTCAGCCCACACCTCCTGGCTCGAGGGCGGCTGCTTGGTTCCAGTTCCTGCTTGCACCGCCCGCGGTTGGTTCTGCGACACCCCAGCACCAGCAGATTTTTGAGATCCAGAGTTTTGGCCATTTTGAGCAGCCGATCGGGGATCTCCTTCCTGCTGACCGATAAAAATTGATTTGTTCGTCAGAAAAACACCCAACAGCAGCACCAAAGCCGTAGCAGAGCTCCACAAAATTAGCTGTTGCAAAAAAGACTTATCCGACCCGCCGTTATCCTCATTCTCCGGCTTTTGCAAGTTCGGTCGATCGCCCCCCCGATCAGCAGCGCCCACAGCATTCGGCTGCGACACAGGCGGCATCTCAACCGACGAATCCTGAGCGTTGCGAACTGCCGGAGGCAGATCCATTCGAGCCGTAGCCGTCGCCATTTCTGGGCGATCGAAGCCATCAGCCGTATTAACCGCCATATTGCCATTGCGTCCTGCCAATACAGCAGTTGGCACTCCAGAAGCATCCGGCAAAATCACCAAATTAGCCTTTCCTGGAGGATTCACCACCATCAAAGGTTCTTGTTTAGGACGCAAATGGTGGTCGCACAGCTCCGGCAGCCGATCGTTCAAAAAACGGTCTAAACCCTTAAGGGTCATGCACTGTCCCGAGCGCAGTCCCTCCAAAAGCGCCGTCGTAAAAAACCCCTGACGCAAAGCCGAAGTTTCCCGCGAAACTTGATTCGGGCGGCAAGAAAGCACAGTCGGAATTTCCAGTTCCCGCGCCAGCTCTGCCGTTTGAGAGCCGATCGTGTCCCCCGCTTTCACAGTCTGGCTGCGGTTCATATCAACCAGCACCAACACTGTTTCGGTAGGAGCGTTTTTCAGAGTATTCAACAGCAACTCTACCGGAATCCCGGTACCCGGAATGTCAGCCGGATTGCCATCAACCGGCATCAAATAATCCTTGCCTTCATAGCTGACACCGTAGCCGCTAAAAAAACACCAGAGTAAATCTCCATGTTGCAGATGTTCAGCGCAGAGGCTTTGAGTCAACCTCAGAATATTTTCCCGATTCGGATATGTAGATTGACCCCACAACGACGGCGAGCTATCGGTCATGAGCAGACATCCATCCGGCGCAAAACCCGCCTCCTCAGTCAAAAAACCGTACAGTGCCTCTGCATCCTCTTGGGCATAACTCAAAGGCTGGAGTAACTGATATTGATTGATGCCTATTGCAATACAAGCGTGATGTTTCATCTCCATATGCCCTATATATATAGTGGACAGCTTGCACAAAACGATAACACATAGCCGTTTAAGGTTATACCCACTTTCGCCCGCAGTCAGATACCAGTTGTCCGAAGGCCAAAGTCCCAACAAGCGCCCAAATTTAGCATCCTACAATTTAAAATATTTATATTGCAGTAAAAAATTATACCCTGTGCCTGCCTTTAGAAAAATGACGTTAAATTGGATACACAGGCCAGTCTATTTGACTCTTTTTTTCTGAAAACTACACCAAAAAGGAATAACCCGCCAATGATCTCTATCGCCCAAAAAGAAATCTCCGCCCCCAGCGAATCGCTACTGAAGCAAAAGCATCCTAAAACTCACAGCCACTATAGGTTCCAGGATTTTTTTTCCTTCGATCACCAAATAGGTACAATTAACGACTGGAATAAGTCGCGCAACATTTTTACCAGCGAAGACTTCATTATCGGTTTGGTGGAGGGACTCGAAGAAGAAGTAGGCCCGGCTTCCTCTGTCATAATGTATACTATTGGTTGCCATTGGGGGCTGCAAGATTCTGAATTTTTTCAAAAATGGTTTAGTGCCGAATTCAACCAGAACATCCGCCAGTCAAATCTCCTGTTTCTGCTAGAAACTTGGTGGTGGCCTTTCACTGCTCAAGGTTGGGGTCGCTGGGAAGTTGACATGAGCGATCGCAAACACGGCTGCATCTTCATCAATATCTTTGACTCAGCAGTTGCTCGCACTTTGGGCGACGTAGGCAAACCGGTTTGTCACCTATATGCCGGTTTGTTCGCCGGTTTCTTCGGATCTCTAGTCAAAAAGCCTCTGAGCTGCATAGAACTCCAGTGTTACTCAATGGGAGAAACATATTGCAAGTTCCTGCTCGGCAACCCTGATAAAATTGATGCAGCAGCATTCTGGCTCAACGAAGGTGCCAACGCCCGCGATATTCAAACTCGACTGCAACACGGTGAAATATTGCGGTAAACAACGTGGAAAGGCACATCCCCTGCCCTGCCTTTCCTCCCACCAATTTCGCGATCGAGAGTCGGATGGTGGGCCTCTCCAGGCAGGAAAAAAGATGAAAAGTCAAACTTCATGGTTGGACAAGTCTGTCCAAGATTTCTTTGGTCACTATAATTGGTTGGGAAAACCTTTAGAAACCCAAAATGGCTCGACCCCCGGTCAAGTTATGACTTTAACCCAGCCAGTAGCAGACTTTTTTCAAGCTATTTCTTGGGAAGGAATTCCCGAAGTAGGCGCCCTACCCCTACCGCCACCCTTGTCAGTAATTTCTATTTCTGAACCAGCAGAAGTCACCATTGATGACCTATTCGACCTGTTTTAATCTGTGTGGGAAATGGAAAACAAAAAATATGGCAATCCCTCATCTCTCGTTTTTCATATCTCCTCTCTCAAAATCCCTCCGTTAAATCCGTTAAATCCTGTACACTGCTCCTTGCCGAACTTCCTTCTTTATATCAATTACCGATTACCACTTAATAAAAATCATGCACCCTGAGATTGAGTCGCTGCTGGATCAGGCAGAAAACCGCTTTTTAAAAGGCGAAGAGCTCATAGCTTTTAAGCGTCAAGCTGCAACTCTTGCCCAGCGCTTAAAAATTTACGAATTTTTGCGAGATAAGGAAGCAAGCATCTTCCAACCAATAGCCGACAAGCTACAAGAAACATTCCCCGACGAAAAACAAGAAACCTTAGAACGATCGCTCAAACACTGGCTGTTAGTTTTGCGGTACTGCGCTATGGCTATGCTGCTGAACGATCAAAATTTTCTAGAACAGCGCCTCCTAGATTGGCTTTCCGGCATAGTCGAAGCCCACCAAACTCAAAAGCTCGAAGCAATTGTTTGCGATCTGCTGCAAACTCGTTTAAAAGAACTGCTTTCCGAGCAAGCCAGGGCTATATTACAGCCATTTTTAGACCAAGCGCAGTCAATTGTTATTGACCAAGGTAATAAATAAATAATCAGCAAATTCCCAATTCCCAATTCCCAATTCCCAATTCCCAATGATTAATATTGCCGACTTGCTCAAACAGCCTCGACTCCCTGGAAACTACTTTGCCAGCGATGCCTACGTCCGAGGCGACCTCGAACTCGGCTTGCTCGAAAACCGCCGGGGCGATCGGCTCATAGCACTCCCAGAAACGCTGATTCAAGCCATTTATATCGGCTTAGAAAAAGAAACTGGTCAAGCCTCCCGCCTCGTGCTTTTCAACTGCGGTCGCTGGTGGGGTAAAAACTTCTACGTGCGTTTTTGCGAAGAAGTCAGCGAATACTACGGTCAGCCAGTTTCTGAAATGGAAATGGTAGAATTTCTTCAGTCCTTGCAACAGTGCTGGAAAACTCACGGATGGGGAACACTTGAACTCGACCCCAGCTATTCCGAACAGGGCTTTTTAATAATAAAAACTGCTAACTCTCTTTTTGCCAAAACAGCCCCCAAGTCTAAGCAGCCAGCCTGTTTTCTAGAAGCAGGTATTTTAAGTTCGTTCTTTAGTCAGCTTACAGGTCGAGAACTGCACTGCCTGCAAACCTCGTGCGAATCCTTGGGTTCGGACTGCAATCGCTTTATTTTAGGGCTGCGCGATCGCCTCCAACCAGCAGATATTTTCCTCGAAGAAGGACAAGAACACGAAGCTATTATCAGTCAACTTTCCCAAAAAAATTGACTTATTTGACAGCTATTAGCAACCAACTAATAGCTGTCAAATCGATGGCTACCCAGCCATTTAATCCACCATCATCAAAACTGTGAGTTAAATTATAAAAAAGCTAAAGAGTTGGAAAATCCTATTTTAGCTATTTAAAGAAAACCAAAATATAACTAGGAGCTATAGAATTCATAACTGATCCTAGAAACTCATAAAATTTAAAAGCAATCACAACCTAAAACATTTTGCTAGAACTTAATGGACGCCAACGAACTTCTAAATCGATATGCAGCCGGCGAAAGAGATTTTAGACTGGCAAATCTGCGCGGCATTGTCTTGAGTCCGATCGATTTATACCGTTCCAGCGATGCCCCAACTCTAATCATGGCAAACCTCAACCAACACCAGCACCGACCCTACTTAATCGGTGCTAACCTCAGCGGTGCAGACCTCACCAAAGCCCATCTGAGCCGAGCCAACCTCAGCAAAGCTGACCTCAGCGGAGCCAATCTCACCGGCGCCAACCTCATGGCAGCAAGTCTCAGCGGAGCCAATCTCACTGGCGCCAATCTCACCGGCGCCAACCTCGCCGGATGTCACCTGAATTGGGCAAATCTGACCGGAGCAATTCTCCCCAAGGCCAATCTCGCAGGTGCTGATCTGAGCGCCGCCAACCTTACAAAAGCCGATCTGGGCGAGGCAAATCTAAGTAAAGCTTATCTGATTAAAGCCAATCTCAACGGGGTCAATTTCAAAGATGCCTGCTTAAGTTTAGCGAGTCTCAAAGAGGCAGACTTGACCGAAGCACAGCTCACCGGAGCTGAATTGTTCAAAGCCAACCTAGCCGGAGCCAACTTAACCCGTGCTAACCTCAGCAAAGCCAAGCTGTTGCAAGCTAACCTCAGGCGAACTAACTTCACTCAAGCCTATTTAAACGGCGCGTGCTTGAGCGAATCAGACCTCAGCGAAGCTTGCTTGGATAGAGCTAATTTGTGCAAAGCAGACCTGAGCAAAACCTACCTGAGAAATATTACTTTGAATGGCTGCCATTTAAGCGGTATCAACCTCAGCGGGGCAGACCTCAGCGGTGTAGACTTAGGCCGCAAACTTTTAACTGGAATTAATATGGCAGAGGCATTGTTGAACGAAGCCAACTTGAGCGGTGCTTATCTGATGGAAGCTAACTTGAGCGGGGCTAACCTCAGCAAAGCCAACTTGAGCCTAGCCTATCTGATCAATGCCGACCTTTCTAATTCTTGCCTGCAGGAAATTGACTTGAGCAAAGCTAACCTGAGTAAAGCCAACTTGCAGAAAGCTGACTTGACAGGAGCCAACCTCCGGGGAGCCATTCTCACGGAGGCGGATTTGAGGGGAGTGCAGTTGATTGGAGCCACTCTTCCTAACGGCACAGTTTATCGCCATTAACCTGTCAACCCCCTTGATTATTTGCCGAGTAAAGTGCGGTTGTTGTCCAGAATCGGAAAAAATAAGTTCCTTTCTTCCACAGTGAGATATTGTTTGAGTACCTTTTTCATTACATCGTAGGTCACGGTCGCAGTATTGCGAACTTGAACAGCGCCTAAAATAGTTTGCAACCAAAGCAGGAGCCGATCTCGCAACCGTTCATTATCGTCAATCAACATTGCTGCTGCCGAATGCCTCAACACCTGCACAATATCTCCACGGCACTTTTGGGTCACATCTTGAGCCCCCCGGCGAAATAAATTAGGGTCGAGAGACTGCATTTGTGCTTCCACTTGCCGCATAATTTCTGTTTCAGACGCTTGAATTTTTTTATAAGCACTGATCCGGTGATTCAAAGACTGAAAGTAGTCTTTCAAAAATTGGAGTTCTTCAGCACTGGCGTAGCGTCCGTCTGCTTCCGTGCTCAAACGCGCAAGTTGGCTCAACATAGATTTTGCTCTACTACTAAAATACAAACATATCAGTTTTAAGCTTCTTTAGTCCGAACTAAATACTGTCCTACTTGGAAGCGGGTTTCATTAAGTTGTGTAACGATCGAACGAGTAATTAACTTTCCCGATTCTACAACTACTTTACCCGTAATTGGGTGTAATAAATCTTGCTGGGCCCGACGGCCGATGAGAGCTTCGACATTTTCAATAGCATTAATGTACATCCCCGCAGGCAACTGTACAACCACACCCTCGCCCATAATTTGAGCCTGACAAGCAAGTCGCGAATTGGCTTTAGCTGTAGTAATGACTTCCAACGTCCTCCTCTCGCGGCGGTTCATGTCAGACAAGCCTTCCATGCCTTCTTTAATGTAAACGTGGCAGGTAGCGCACATTCCCCGCCCCCCGCATTCCTTGAGAACGTCTAAGTCTTTGGAAAGTAAGGCAGACAGGATATTCGATCGGGTTTCGACTGCCATTTCCTCCGCAATTGGATCTAGTTTAATAATTTTAACCATATTGATTTTTGTTCCTGTCAAGTTCAGTATTTAGCAAGTAGGATCAACATATTCATAGCCAATCAAAATTGGGCTAACACTCAAAAATGTTAAGATACCTTGACCACAGCATCGGCTTCTGGCTTTCTAACCCCGATTGCATAACCGTGCTTCTGTTTTGGTCATAGGTGTTCCGTCGCCCCGATTCCCAAGCTTAGCCTTGAAAAGCTAAAAGCTTAGATTGTTCTTTGACTGTCTTGAAAAAACTGTAATAGTCGCGATCGACTAAAATAGCAGCCACAGGTAGTTCCATCTCTGGCACCCTAATCTGGCAAGATTGATAGTGATTCCGAGACTCAAGGATTTTAGTAGGTGCGACTGTGCGATCGCTCTCAAGGAGACTGAGAATGAACCTGAGATAACATAGGCTGTACCTGGCGAGCAATTCAAAAATTTGAATTTTTGTCAGAATTATTTACATATTTTAATACTAGCTCAAGCTTTTTCTATAATTAGACCGATGCAACATTCTAAGTACCGCATTTTAGGGCTAGTCGGACAAGGACAATTTGGTCGAGTCTTTTGTGCCAGCGTTCGAGAAGCTCCCGCCCAGGACTCCCGCCTCACCAGCCAACTGGTTGCTCTCAAAGAACTTAGTCATCAAAAAGCCCCAACTAGCGAATTCTTGCGAGAGCTGTGGTTTCTGATCACCTTGCAGCACCCGAACATTGTTACCTGCCGAGCTCTAGAACACACAGCTACAGGCAGGTACTTGGTTATGGACTACTGCGAGGGAGGAACCCTCCGCAACTTGCTCAAACAAGACCGCCCCTTGCGTCTGCTCGAAGGTTTGCAGCTAGTCATGGAAGTTTTAGCAGGCTTAGACTACGCCCACCGCCGAGGCGTAGTTCACTGCGACATCAAACCCGAAAATATCCTCCTAACTTTAGGAGCAAAAGGTTGGTCGCCCCGGCTTTCTGACTTTGGCATCGCGCGTCGGCTGCCAGAAATTGGTACCACTCGCCTCCACCAAGAAATTTCTCCCGACGCTACCGTAGGTTCCCCCGCTTACATGGCCCCTGAGCGGTTTTACGGTCTTTTTTCCCCGATGTCAGATATATATGCAGTAGGAATTCTGCTGTTTGAATTGCTAATGGGCTACCGCCCTTTCGGGGGAACCCCCGGAGACTTGAGGTGGGCGCACCTGAATCAACGCTTGCAATTTCCCGACGCCATCCCCGAACCTTTGCAAGCAATAGTCAAAAAATCTTTAGAAAAGCTGCCAGCCCGCCGTTTTGCCAGTGCTTCCCAAATGGCTCAAGCTCTGCGGCTGATCATGTACGACCCCGCTGTCAGACAATTGGGCGACTGCATTATTCCCTGGGAAAATCCCACAACCAGTGGTGATAAAAGTCTGAAGTCGGAAACTGACTCTTGGCTGGAAGTTGAAGAGGAAAAAGCATCACAGTCGGCTATTAATTTACTTGAAACTGTACGCTATTCGCTTTCGCAGCCCAAGCCACTGATACTTCCTGCACCGGTGACCGCTTTAATTGCCACTGAAAGCTATCTCTATGCTGCTGTAGGTACAGAGGTGAAAGTTTGGTGTCAGCCGGGAAAACAGCTAGTTACAGGAGAAATGTCTACTTGTATTTCATTAATGCCGGAAATCGTGCGCCGCATTTTACCTGCTTCCCACGGCTGCTGCGTTCTCACTCCGCAAAAACTTTACTGGCTCAACGAGGACTCTTGGGAGCCTCAGTGCCTGCTCGATATGGGTTTTAGGCAAGGCCCAGATGCTTTAAAAGCTGCTGTTGACTCTCACGGCAACTGGTTGACAGTAGCGGTGCCCGGCGAGCTGCGTTTTTATTCTTTAGCTGCAAACAGCACTGCGGGCGATCAGGAAAAAGTCCTGAAGCTGATCGCTACTGTGCCGTTATCAGAACACTATTTACCAGAATTAATCTTTTTGGATCGGCGACACGTCTTAGCCGTTTGGCCGGACAACGAGCCAAAAAATCCCCAAACTATTTTTAGAGTTTACACTCGTCGCGGCACGCCAGTGGGTTCTGTGCGGTTGTCTGCCAGCATCGGAGAGATGCTGTTGACACCTGAGCCTTATACTTTGCTGGGAATTCCCCAAGGTGGTAAAGCGGCGGTGCTGTTGATGAAGTTGTGGCCGCTCAAGATAGCGCGAATTCCCCTTGAAAGTTTGCCCGTGTCTGCTTGTGTGGCTAATTGGGGATGGGTATTGGCAGATGTTGGGGGGCAGATAGAAGTGTTAAACAGTCAAGGGATTCAAGTAGGGAATTTTACCAGCCCCGCCTCACCCCGGGCGATCGCTCCTTGGGGGAATAGAGGTTTGGTGATTGCTGTCAATACTGATGAAGAGAGTCACTTGCACTTTTTAGATGTAGAGGTGGAGGAGACTAACTCGCGATCAATCATCCAAGGCTGATAGTTAGAGTCGATAGGAGCATTGCTACTCCTACCTCTCCTTCAATTAGAGTCGATGCCTGTGTTACCACGGGACACCTCTGGTTCAGAACGCGGACGTGCAGCTTTGACTGCATCCGGCTCCTAGTCTGACACCTAATAAGTCGGGTTTAACCCATTAGTGACAAGTTAAGGTAATGAGTAAATTGTCAATAGGGTATTTACATTAAGTAAAAAATGGATGAAACTCATAACAGGTAAGTAATTGGGGATGGAGACGGGCCATGACCAAGACTAGAACTACAAATCGAGATCACGCCAAGAAGAAACAACGGCCAATGATAGAGGATGAAGTAATTGCCCAACAACTCGAAGCATTACTGACACCAGCCATGCTCAACCAGAAAAATTCCTACCGTCAACTGGGGCTCAGAGACCGCATTCTCAACTTGCCCCTGATGATGGCTGCGGTGTTAACCTTACTATGGCGAGATGTAGCAGGGGTAAGAGAACTGACTAGAATGTTAACTAGAGATGGTTTTCTGTGGTGTAATCCCACCAAAGTCAGCCAACAAGCACTCTCACAAAGATTTTTCACCTTTCCTGCCGAGCTATTTGAACAAGTATTTAAAGACTTATTGCCCAGGTTAAGAACAAATTGGCAAAGCAGAAATCAACGAACCTTACCAGAAAGTATTCAGTTTACATTAACAAAATTTGAGCAGATTTGGATTATAGATAGTTCAATATTAGAGGCATTGTTTCGGAAATTATCAAGTTTAGAAGAGACTAAGGTCGGACAACTGGCGGGAAAAATAAGTACAGTAATTGATGCGAGCAAATCGACTACCAGTAGAAATTTGGTTTACCGAAAATGCGAAAGAATCTGATATAAAACTTGAAGAAAATATCCTCAATTTAGTCACCGGAAATACGTTGCTATTATTAGATAGAGGATTTTATCACTTGAGTTTTTGGTTGAGATTAATTGAGCAAAAAGTTAACTTTATTACGAGAATAAAGAAAGGAGCAGCAATCAAAGTAG
>NZ_JAUBSF010000216.1:0-1694 GCF_036704615.1 Microcoleus sp. K4-B3 | reverse complement strand
ATCATTATTATTCCATAATATTTCTATCCCAAGAGGTATTGACAAAATCTACTCCCTTCTAACTTGTTACCAATGATCGGATGCTGACGGACACTTGCTGTGTCTGCGTCAACTGATGCCTCAAGCAACGCTTGTCGTAGTCTTTGACTTGCAGCCAGACTTAGAAGTACCAATTGCGGCGCCCACAGCAATTCGATAAGCACAAGAATCTGAGCCCCCCTTAAAAAAGGGGGGCTATAAAAATTGACAAATTACTAAATACCAATTACCGCAGCAGATAAATATCAACCTAAGTTAGGATAATTTTATCCTCAATTTGCTTTTAAATCATGACTTCTACAACTGCAAAATTCATCGTGTCTCAAGTGGGAGAAATTCCCCAATGGCAAGCCGCCACATGGGAAGATTATGTAGCAGCCTGCGAAGATCCTTCTTTGGAGGAAGCGAGAATTTTTTTTTATGAAGGATATCTTTGGATAGACATGGGTAATGAAGGGCCTCAGCACGCCAGATTTAACAACCTCTTGACTCTGGTGTTTGGATTTTGGTTTGTCAGCAAAGGAGGACAAGCTTTCGATGATTTGGGTGCATGTGTAATTGAGAAGCCAAAGGTGGGAGGAGGTGCGCCCGATCGCATTTTATATGTCGGCGGAGAATTTATCCAGTGGCAAAAAGGGGAACCGCGCCGACTTAATCTAAATAAATCGCGAATTCCCGATTTAGTGATAGAAACTTCCGATACGACTTTGGCGATCGATTTAGATCAAAAGAAGCGCTTGTATGCTGCTTTGGGAATTCCTGAGTATTGGGTAGTAGATATTAAGGGCGAGAGAGTTTTGGCATTTCGCTTGCAGGAAAATGGGAAATATCAAGAATGCGAAATTTCCTCTGCCCTTGAGGGATTGCCAATTGCGTTGCTGTCGGAGACTTTGAAACTTTTGGGTGAGGGAAATGGGACGGCGGCGATGTGGTTTGCTCAACAAATTGGGAAGTTGTAGAGAAGTTGGCGAAAAGTGCGAGCGCTCTTAATTTTTCTCAATTCTTTACGCAATTATCGCTTAAAGAGAACCATCAGGGGCCTAAACAGTTACACAGTTTTAGAAGAAATCTATATAATCAAGTTAAGTGACTTGAGAAAATGTATGACAACAACTGTAGTAGACATCGGGACTTTAATTATCCGCGACCCCAACCTTCGAGGCGGCCGTCCGATTATTGCTGAAACTGGTACTTCTGTCCGCCGCATCGCCGTTTTGTACAAGCAGGGTAACAGTGCGGAAGAAATTGCTAGGCTGATGACTCACTTATCGATCGCACAAGTTTATGCAGCTTTAACGTATTATCATGCTAATCGAGAAGAGATTGATACAGATTTAGCTGAGGAACAAGAAGCTTACGAGCAGTTAGCAGAGTTACACTACAAAAACCTCAAGACAAATTCATGAGCATTATTCTACTGCTGCTAGACGAAGATGCGATGAATTAGGCTCTGCTTGATGCTCTACGCCTGCGGAGTGTTGATGTTATTTCTGTTGCAGAAATAGGAATGCTGTCTCGCAGCGATGAAGAAATTTTGTATTGGGCTCATGAAAATCATCGAGTAACCTATAGCTTTAATACTAAGCTGTTAAACATCTAAACTGCATTAACTAAGTTGCCTTTATTTTTTATCTTTCGGTTCCATTTCATAATTA
>NZ_JAUBSF010000126.1:0-13616 GCF_036704615.1 Microcoleus sp. K4-B3 | reverse complement strand
CTAATTATGAAATGGAACCGAAAGATAAAAAATAAAGGCAACTTAGTTAATGCAGTTTAGATGTTTAACAGCTTATCAGTCCTACCCAAATCACAGCCCAAAACTTGATTGCTTGGTGGAGGCTCGGCTGGCTGAGATTCAAGCTGAATATTAAGATAGTAACTACCATCTTTGCGTTTGCACAAAGTAGCAGTCTTGGGGTTTTGACCTTTCAGCAATCCAAGTTGGTAGTTTCCGATAGCCAGTACAAACCGTTCCCTACCACCAGTAGTAGTCAAACTTACTGTCCAATCTTTTTCCCTAAAAGAAAAGATACGGGCATCGTAAGTGACGCTAGTAGGAGCAAATTTGTTAACAGGCTTCCCATCTTTTTTAGCTGTTTTTCTGTTGCCAGAAACCCGTCTAATAGCATGGATTGCCAACTGCGCCGAGAGTCCAAACATATCTCTGACATTGTGATATACCAAGGATTGCATCGCCAATTCATTTGTCAGAGTTGGCGACACAGTTTGATTCACATATTCACAAGCACTCGCGAACGCCTGAAGGGTTGCATCAATTTTGATGCACTGCTCAGGCGCTACTTGGAGCTTGCAAGATACTGTCAGGACTTGTTTCATGACAAGATTGTATCAGGTATTGAAGGCAGAAGGCACGGGGAAAGTTTTAAGATTGCTTCGTTCCTCGCGAAGCGTGGCAATCTGAAAACTCAGAGCTAGTTATAGCGGATATCAATCAGGTGAGGTACTCGCCGGTTTTCTTACCAATTTCGCAATCGAAAATCGAAAATCGAAAATCCCAATCAGTACCTCACTCAATTGACAATTGCGATAAGTGCCTTCTGCCTGCAATTTTCCTCAAAAACCGATGACCTGAGTGTCAGCAGGCAGTGCAGTGGCCTCGGAGACCTTTTTAAACACGGTTGCCTGCTCATTTAAGGAATTAGGTCTCGCCTGTCCGGGATTGGTTCCTTGCAACTGAAGGCGCATTTGACCTTCGGGAGTCAACTCAAAAACAGTCTGAACGGTTTCTGTGCTGCTGAGGCCGACATCAATGTGCATCGGTTTTTCACCGAGATTAACTTTGTACCTCATTTCTTTGGCGCGGGCGGCTCCGTCGGGGCCTTTAGCCATGAGAAACAATTTGCCTTCTGGGGCAAAGACGAAGGTGAAAGACTGACCGGAGGGGACTGTGCCTTGCCATTGACCTAGGAGTTGCTGGTCGATGCTGCTAGCGGCCGGGGCTGCTGTTTCTTGGGCAATTATTGGTGCTGCTGCGGATGCGGGGCCGAGTGAAGCGGTGAAGCTGGCGAGGATGCCGAAGCAAAGGCTACCTGCGATCGCTTTGCCAATCATTTTTGAATTAGACATGAGACCGATGTCAAAATTAGTTATTTGTTTTGTACACTGTAGCGGTAAAACCGTACTTTGTTTAGTTTAAATCCGTTTTAGGGATAGAGATAGGTTGAGGTTCAAACTCGCAACGCACTTCTCATCCCCTGACTAAAGCTTGTCCTAAGCTTATTGAAGAGTCACGGGGATTTCACTTTTTTTTGTTGTAAAATCCAATACAAATTCGGCTTTAATTGCACAGCTCGCTGCTCTGAGTAGATCGTTCTGAACTCAAAACAGCTAACTGACTACTGTGTTCGATCGCACAGATAATTTGGCAAATCGATCGCATTAACGGTCTTTCATTAATTGCTTTCAGGATTGCGATCGACTTGTTCTGTCGGAGATTCCGGCGCGGGTTCCTGTGGATTTCGCGATCGTTTCGTTCGCTCCAATGCCTCTGCGTAAGACCAAGCCACGCTCACAATAAAAGCTTTCGCCATACCGTCCAAATTTTCTGAATCCTCGCTTTCGGGCCGTTCAGCTTTTGGGTTGCCGTCGTTTGTCATGTTTTTGTTTTCTCCCGGGCAGGTTTTTCTAGCGAGTTTTTGCAGTGTGCGATCGATACCCAAAAATTATGATTATGATTTTGCTTGCACCCGCACCCTACTTATCTTTGAGGGTATGACCTTGCTCAGCACAAATAATATCATAAATACACTGATTCGATGACCGCATCAGAAGGAAACCTTAACTTCGCTCGTAGCCCGCAAAACGGACTCTTGCTGGAAAGTGCGTTTGTAAGTTTCGATAATTTCATTAATAGCCTGATTTTTTTCCCGGCTACTTTCATAAATCAAAATAACTATTTTAGAGTTTTCTCGAATCAGAATTCCCGAGCTGTTGAGAAACTGCCCCGCTGCCTCTAATACAGTTAGCCCTTCCCGAAAGCGAGGGGTAATAACTGCCTTGACAAACTCCTGCCATTCTGCTTCCGAAATTGTCTCACCTCCCGGTTTAGTTAACCCAAAATACAGTTCATCTTTGAGGAGATTTGTTTGCTTGGCATTAGTATCCGAAGTTTCGGGAAGTTGAGCGCGGGCAATTGTCGCGGGACAAACAGGCAGGATGAACAGCAGGCCGGTCAAGCAAAGACTGTTAAGATGTTTATTCATCAGGAATTACGCGGAACTTCTATATGTAAGGTGCAACCTAAGCGCCTTACCGCTTATTTCTCAGTCTCAAGCGAGAGGGACGAAAGATTGTGTAGTTTGGCCTCAAAGTCGCATTCCAGGGGCGATCGAAGCCACATACGAGTTTGAGGTTAAAAGCGGTTTTAACTGACATCTTGCACCATTTTCATGAGCAGGCTTTCCGGCCTGTTCCACTCATAGTTCAATTTTATTCGGGGCCGTTGCTCCTAGTCCGCCCTTGAAATGCTTATGGAGAATTCAGCAATATCTTAGTTTCAACCGCCGAGTCTTATCAAGGGGTTTTTAACGCGGATTTGATTTAATTTAACATAAAAGGCTTCCAACTCAAAAACCCAGTTTCACATGAGAAACCGGGTTTATGAACGTCAGTCTTAGTTTATTTATGGTCGCCTACTTAATTGTCTCTGCCGTATTAAGTAGCTCAACCTATTTAAACGTCAAACTGTTCAGGTCTTGAGAAACCCGCCAGGGCGAACACTCTTGGCGCTGCCCCTACAGCAATCAGGTTTCTCAGTGTTATATTTTTTTAGGTGGACCTACTTATCCTTTAATTCGCGGACACTTCTCTTAGCAGTGTCTTGGTACATCTCCCCGAATTCTTTCACGGCTGCTCCTGCTTCTTGTCCAATCTTCTGAGCTCGTTCGCCCGGAGAGTTTGACGTTTCGCGAGCTTCTTGCCTCCATTCCCGCGTTGTTTGGGGTCTTTCAGGATTGTTGAGCTCAGAGTTTGAGCTGGCTTGCGTGCCAAAACCTTTGTTAGTGCGTCCCGAATCAACAGTGGTTGTCAGCAGCAGAAAACCGACTAGGACAACACTCAAAAAACTCTTAATTTGAAAGCCCTTAAGCAGGGAACTGATGCGAGCAATGGCTGTGGAAATCAAATTCATCTCAGTAATACTCCCTAAGTTGATTGGTGATAAATTTCAACATTTTTTCATCTAATTGACTCGCTCCAAAAGCAGCAGTTAATGCGATGTAAAGCCAACTGAGCTTTAACTTCCGATTAACCACCTAAATAGAGTTATAGGTTAGCGATAAAATCTGGTAAACACGCCACCTATGTGTCAGCCAATTAGCTTTTTCACACATGAATATCACGTTAACAGCAGCAAAATAGTTCTACCTCTAACTAAAGTCATAACTTAATTAGAAGCAAAAAAAAAAATTTTATACACATGGTTAGACAAGTTTTAATCAATCATAGTATGCAGGGCAAATTATTACTGCAAGCGATCGCCAGTTTTTACATCAAACCAGTGCAGCAACTGAGGCGGAAAAACCAGCTCTACAATTTCGGAATTCCAGTGGCGGTCATTTGGCAGCAAAGCCCGCACCGTTACTGGCTCCACACCTTTAACTCGGACGCTAACTAAATTTTGCATTCCCAAGTTTTCCACTAAATAAACCTCACCTTTAATTGCCTCTGGGGCCGACATCTTGCCGGCCTCTGCATCTGCAAAACCGACGTGTTCCGGGCGAATTCCTAACACAATTTCTGGCGGCAGAGTCGGCATATTTGGGAGTGGAACTCCAAAATCACCTAACATCGCAAAATTGCCCTGGCATTTAAGCACGAGCAAATTCATTTGCGGGCTGCCCACAAAACCGGCTACAAACTGATTTGCAGGACGGGTATAAATTAAGTGTGGCGGGTCTAGTTGCTGCACGCTGCCGCTGTTGAGAACTGCGACTTTTGTTGAAAGCGTCATTGCTTCGGTTTGGTCGTGAGTTACGTAAACTACAGGAGCTTTTTGGGATGCAAATAATTGTTTGAGTTCGGCCCTAACTTTTTCCCGCAATAATGCGTCGAGATTGCTCAAAGGTTCGTCGAGCAAAAATACTTCCGGTTGGCGCACTAAAGCGCGGCCGAGGGCCACTCGCTGCCGCTGTCCGCCTGATAGTTTTCCTGGTTTGCGATCGATTAATTCCGTCAATCCGAGGGAGGTTGCAACTTCCGTCACTAACCGGTTGATTTCGCTGGAGGAGATTTTGCGAAGTTTGAGGCTCGATGCCATATTCTCGTATACTGTCATGTGCGGATACAGCGCGTAACTTTGAAAAACCATTGCAATATCCCGATCGCCCGGTCTGAGATAAGTGACATTGCGATCGCCAATTCTAATCTCGCCCCTAGTTGGCTGTTCCAACCCTGCAATTAACCGCAGCGTCGTAGATTTGCCGCACCCCGACGGCCCCAGCAAGGTCAGAAATTCTCCTTCGCTGACATCCAAACTAATGTCTTTTACAGGAACTACTTTAGGGCTGTAGGTTTTATTGAGGTTTTTTAGTTGCAGTTTTGCCATGATTTTTAATTGATATACGAACCGCGAAGACGCGAAGGACACGAAGGAAGAGAGGGTAAGGGAAGAGAAAGAGTTGATTATACCTGGATAGTTTAAAGTTTAAAGTTATCCTTTTACAGCCCCGGCTGTTAAACCCTGAACGATGCGCCGCTGGAACACCAAAACCAGCAAAACCAAGGGCAAAGTTCCCAAAACGGTAGCTGCGGCGATCGGCCCGTAAGGAATCTCAAAGACTGACGTGCCGCTGAGTTGAGCAGTGGCGACGGGAATTGTTTTTAGAGATTCGCGAGTCATAAATGTTAGTGCAAATATAAACTCGTTCCAAGCTGAAATAAATGTCAGAATTCCGGTTGTGACTAACGCGGGAAATGTCATCGGTAGCACGATTTGCCACAGCATTTGAAAAGTGTTGTATCCGTCAACTTTAGCCGCATCTTCCAAATCTTTTGGCAACTGTTGAAAGAAACTCCGCATTACCAAAATTGTCAGGGGCAGATTGATCGCGGTGTAAGGAATAATTAATGCTAAATAATTATTGCCTAAATCCAAAGCTTTGACAATTTCCAGCAGTCCCAAAAATAGCAGCACCGCCGGAAATAGCGTTACAATTGTCACAATTGCCAGGATGATTTTCTCGCTCCACAACCGCAACCTGGCCAAAGCGTATGCTGCGGGAGCGCCGAATGCTAAACACAGCAATGTTGAAGTAATGGAAACAAAAGCGCTATTTAAAATGTAAAGTGCAAACGGGCGGCGCTGGAACAGCGACAGGTAATGCTCGAAAGTAATTCGTTTGGGAAGGTAGACGTTGGGAATCGCCGAAATATCCGCATTTACCTTGAAAGAAGTTAGTACCTGCCAGAGGATGGGTGCGAGAAAATATGCGACGATTAATATCGCCGAGATTGGCAAGATTAATTGCCGGATGTCAAAGGTTTTTTTGGTGAGTTGTTCGCGGGCGATCGACATAATTTATACCAATGAAAGGAAAAATTCAAACCGTTCAGCAATCTAAAATCTACAATCTACAATCCTCAAATCTAAAATCTAAAATCTAAAATCTAAAATCAATTGATGCGGGCTCTCGATAACAGGTAAGCGGCGATCGCAACTGCTGCCACTAACATCAAAAAAGTACACACCACCAAAGCCGCGCCGTAGCCAAAGTCTAAATACCTCATCACCGTGCTGTAAATGTAGATAGAAACCGTCTCCGTTGCTCCCGCCGGCCCCCCTCCCGTCATCACCTGAATCAAGTCAAAAATGCCGAAAGATTGGGCAAATCGAAACAGCAAAGCAATCACAATTTGCGGCATCAGCAGGGGCACGGTAACTTGACGAAAACTCTGCCAGCTACTCGCGCCGTCAATCGCGTGTGCTTCGTACAAATCACCGGGAATTGACTGCAATCCCGCTAGCAAAAGCAAGCTGACGAAGGGCGTCGTTTTCCACACATCTGCTGTAATTACTGCCATCATTGCCAAAGTCGGATCTCCCAGCCAGCTAATGCTATTTTGAATCAATCCCAAACGCCTCAAAATGTCGTTAATTACGCCGTATTGGTCGTTAAAAATCCATGCCCAAGCGACTCCCATCAATGCAGTGGGCAGGGCCCAAGGTAGCAAGGATATTGTGCGAACAATGCCGCGCCCTGCGAAGGATTGATTTAAGACTAAGGCAATGCCCATACCGAGAATTAATTCCAGCAAAACAGAGACGACTGTAAATACAGTGGTGTTGCCTAAAGTTTGCCAGAAACGCCCGTCGCCTAACATTCGACTGTAGTTAGCAAAACCAGAAAAAACGAGTTTTAATTCTGTACCGAGGTTTTGGGTGAATAAACTCAGCCAAAAAGCGCGTAATATTGGGTAAGCAAATACTAGCATCAGAATTATCAAAGCTGGTGCTACTAATATCCATCCGGTTGTTTGTTCGCGCTGTCGCATCTTGTCTAATTGCATATTGTTCACCTTTTTCTCGTTTGATATTAATAAGAAGGACTTTGTATCTCTCGCTTGTAGCAGAGTCTCGATCCCCCTAAATCCCCCTTAATAAGGGGGACTTTGAACGTTGCAGTTCTTCCCTTTTTAAAAAAGACTTTGAAGGTTCCAGTCCCCCCCTTATTAAGGGGGGCTAGGGGGGATCGATCTGAAAGCAAGAACTTACGAAGCTTGGGGTTGTTTTAAACTGCCTAATAAATTGCGAGTTTCGCTAGCTGCTGCTTTCATTGCTTGTTCTGCACTCATTCTCCCGGTAAAAGCTGAACTCAAATAACGCTGCAAAATATCAGAAGCTTGAGCGTATTGTGCCAGGGGCGGGCGCAACGCTGGGCGTTCCACTACTTTTAGGAGTTGCGGGTAGTGGGGATATTTGGCAACTATTTCTTTGTTGGTAAATAGGGATTTGTAACTGGGAACTAAACCCGTTTCTAAAATAAATTTTCGCTGGGTTTCCTCGCTGGTAAGGTATTTAATTGCTTTCCACGCTTGTTCTGGATGTTTTGAGGTTTTGGCAATTCCCCAGCCCCAGCCGCCCAAGCAGGAACCGCCTGTTTTACCGTTACTGCTGAGCATTGGCTCGATCGCAATTTTGCCTCTAACATTCGATCCTTCGGCATTTGCCAGCTTCCAAACATACGGCCAGTTTCGCAAAAATAGCGTTTTGCCGTTTTGAAACAACAGCCGGGTTTCTTCTTCGCCGTAGGTGGTGACACCCGGAGGAGAAATGCCGGAGGCGATCGTATTTTTGAGAAATTCCACTGCTTTAATTGCCTCGGGTTTATCTAACCCAACTTCAAAAGTTTCAGGGTTAGCCCAGAAGCCGCCGAAACCGGAGAGAACCTCGACAAACATCGCAGATACTCCCTCGTATTGTTTGCCTTGCCACAGATAACCCCAAGTTGCTTTTCCCTGTTTCTGCAAGTTTTGAGAGATTTTTACCATCTCTTCAAAGGTTTTAGGCGCTGGAATTTTCGCTTGTTCTAAAATGTCTTTGCGGTAATAAAGCATTCCGGCATCGGAAGCGTGGGGGATTCGGTAAAGTTTGCCCCGATATCGGCCGCCTTCGACGTTACCTTGAATGAATTTTGATAGTTGTTCGGGAGGAATTCTGTCTGTCAAATCGCTTACCCAACCTGCGGCTGCAAATTTGGGAACCCAGACAATATCCATGTTGATGATGTCGTAAGGCGACTCGCCTAAAAGAAAGGCAGATGTGTAAAGATTTTCTATGAGGTTGCTGTCAAAAGGCCCTTCTATGAGGTTGATGCGAATGTCGGGGTTTTTCTGTTCAAATTCTTTGACAAAGGGTTTCCAGTTAACAAGGTCTTGGCCTTGCATTAACATGGTGAGCACGACTGGCTGTTGAGTCAGTGCCGGCAGAATAAATAAAAGCAAGACGGCGGTTAATGTGACAGCGAATAAGGCTAAAAGACGAGGCTTCTGCCTTCGTGGCGGCGGGGAATTTATTTTTTGCATTTGCTTTTGAGAAGTGGCTGTGCGATCGCCTTATTTCTCTCATAACTCGCTTTCTTTTGTTTCGCTGAATTTAGCGAGTTTATGCAATAAAAATTTAAGTAAACTTTAGCTTACTTAATAATGGTGGAGTGAAAAGTCCAAATTTTGATTGAACAAGCTCGATAGCGAGTTAAGTAAACATCTATCTACAGATAGATATTGAGATAATAGTCTAATATAGCAGTTGTCAATCGGATGAAATAAAGTAGGGAGACGGCAATGCCGTGTCCCTACTCGCATACAATCTATATTTATCCCTACTTTTGAGAATTGGTATAACTTTTGCCGATCGCCCGATCCGCGATCTATTCTGCTATAAAAACCCGGTTTCTGAGTAAGTCCTAAATACAAAAAACACCGCTCCTCAAAACAGGAGAACGGTGTAAAGGGGGTGTTATGGGTTGTTGTCTGGGATTAACCCTAACAAATCACGATCTGCTCAGGCTATGCCTTGTGATGGTTAAAAAATTGGCACAAACCTGCATTATCGCCCGGATCGCGATCGACCGCGAGCGATTAGCCCAACCATTCCACAACAGCATCTTCCTTGGTATTGGTGTGCCGTTCTGGGGTTTCGCGGTTGAATTTCATGTGGATAGCGCGGTTTTGTTCGCCGTCTGCTGCTACTGCAAAAATCGGATAGTCGATTAAGCCGTCTTGGAAAGACATCTGGAAGCGGAAAGTGCCGTCAGCATTGAGTTTAATCGGCTGTCCGCCTACGTAGACGGTAGCGTCGGGCTCGGTGGCACCGTAGACGATCAGTTCGGCATCAGCAACTAACCAGAACTGGCGGGGGCGCATCGGGGCGGCGAAGCCCACTCCCGACATACCGACACCGGACATACCGAAACCGGACATGGTGAGGCCGGACATACCGACACCGGACATGGTGAGGCCGGACATACCGACACCCGACATGGTGAGGCCGGACATAGTAGGAACAGCCCACATTCCGACGCCGGAGGGGAACACGTAGGAACTGAGAGCTTGTTCGTGGATGCCGACTTGTTGGACGGAACCGGCGACGTGCTGCATGGAACCGAAGATAGAACCCGCTACGCGCATGGATTCGGCAGATTCTGCCATGCCGAAGATTTGTTCGTAGATGGCGTTGCTGGTGCTGAAACCGAAGCCATTGCCTGCTTGTGCCATTTTCTTGGCGGGAGGAACCAGTTCGGCGAAGGTTTTGCCTTGCAACTCTTCTTCCCAGTCGAGGGTGATGAATTGGTCTTCAATCCAGTCGCTGGGATAGACGGGAGGAACGCGGACTTCGGCCGATCGAGCTAATATCAACCAGCGGCCATCTGGACAGCGGTAGCCGATGTCTACCGCGTAGTCCCTATCGCTTACGGGGATTGGCACGTACCATTCCCGCGCCAGTTCGTCGCAGGGATATTCTTGAATGCTGTGCGGGCTTTGAATGTCGAGGTTAACATCTGTAACGTCGTATATCCGCAGGGCTAGTTGCTGTCCTCCTTGGCGGCGCAATTCTTCTTTGCGATCGTTGGGAATATCCCAGTAAGTGTAGGCCCATTCTGGGTCGCGGGGCATTAAAACAACCCGGCTTTCGCCGTAGCCGTTGGGCAAATCTGCTAAACCTTCATCTACAGACGACAAAGAACCGCCTGTTCTATCTTCTTGACCGAGTTCAAACTTTGCTGCTTCCACTGCTTCTTGTGCCTCTAATTTGCGAGATGGGCTGTAGGAAAATTTGGTGCGCTGAATTTCTTGAATTGATGCCAGAAGTTGCGATTTCCGCATCCGGCTGTAGCGAGAGACTCCACATTCGCTAGCAACTCTGCGGAGTTGTCGCAAAGTCATCTCTTCTAATGGTGGGCGTTCTTTTGCCATGAGTTTGTTCTCCACTTATTTGGGATGGCGGGTTAGATTTTTTCTTTCAACACAAATGTGTTGATTTTTTGAGTTAGAAACTCTTTTAAGTGCAAATATTATCGAGCTTCCAAATCTCTCCAACCTTTGAAGCCTTGCTTGTTTTTAGCTTGTCTTGTCCCCAATGCGATCGGGGGCTGTGACTTCTTGGCTTCTGCGCGCACCGTCCGATCTAAATAAAACTTTATCTGTCGATTCTTGATTGACAAGATCGATTTTGTGAGTGCGATCGGTGCTGCTAGCAACGCTGTGCTGGCAGCACACGCGCTATTCGACTCCCAGTGCTGCTTAATCGAAGCATTTCTTTGGGATCGCTTTGTCATGACTTAATGTTGCAGACAAGTTGCGATCGGGTCAAGGGGTCTTTTGCCTCAATCCTGGGTACTTATACGCATTTTCGTGATTTTGGGGATCGATATGTCAGGGAATCTTGACATTTGGGAGTTGTGGGGGATCGTTGCTGCAGCGAATGTCAGGACTTGATGACATATTGCCCTAGGGGGCTTTTGATGGGTTTGGAGGGTGGGGGCGATCCGTATGCAATATCTATATCTTTAGGAATACGATCGCACTTCCAGCCAACTATTCTCCCGATGTTTCCCTCTCCATCACTTCCTGTCCCAAAGGGATTAAATTTTTGTGGTGGCGATGCTAATATGTGCTACTATACTATATAGTAGCATAGTTAAATCAAAGATAGAAGATACAATGTCTATAAAATTAAAAGAAAAAGAACTCGTGGGTGGAAAACGCAAGCGGGAGTTGATAGCGGTATACATCCCCAAAGAAAAGAAAGTCGCTTTAGAGGCGTGGGCAGCCTCAGAAGAGCGATCGGTTTCTTGGATAGTCGCCAAGCTGATCGATCGAGCACTTTGCTGCCGTCAACAGCAGCAGGAAGGTTTGGACAATGACAACTAACCCACTTAGCTATCTCGAAGATCCTGAAGATGAAATCCAGCGTATGGGGAGTCCTCAAACCGAATCCGTTGTAGCAGGAACCAGAAAAAAAGCAGTTGAACGTTGCTTAGAAGAAGCAAAAGGACGGAAGTTACTCGCCGTTCAACACTTTCAGAAGAACATTTGGCAGTGTATTTTCCCGGGAGGCGAAGATGAAGACTAAAGGTACAATTGTTTGGGACTATAAACAGGGTTGGACTTCTCCAGAATTAGAAGTTCCGGCAACAGGTAAAATTGCTGTTTTTGTCGATTACCCAGATGACGACTTAAGTATGCCCATCATTGAACCAGAAGTAGAAGAACTTTTGTCAAGTTTAGGCTATGTTGGTGAGGGTCGCTACATTGGAGAAAACGATCGCCTCAAACCCTGCGATACAAAAACTGTCACTTATGTAGAAACATTCTCTATAGAAGAGTTGAGCCATCATCTCAGAATACTGAATCAAACTATCATTCCGAGGGAATGGTTTTATATCTTAAATTCCGAGGGAAATATTATCCGTCTTCAAGAGGCGATCGTTCCAGCATAACCGCTCGATTTAAAAATTATCGATCGCTTGAGAATAGATAAATTTTTCTTGGGGAGTATGACAAACTGGAAGACTTCTGGCACTAACTGCTGGAGGAGTGAAGGTGAAAAGCATTAATCACATTTTACGGAGTCAGGCTCAAATGACTATACTTACACCTGAACAAATTGCACAATATCGCTCTGAATTGGCAAGCGATCCAGAGGCATTAGCTGCACTTGACGAAGTAGAAGCTTGTGATAACAGTTTAGAAGATGCAGCAGAAGTATTAGCAATTGAGTCTGGATACACAAAATCCACTCTGGCAGAGTCAGACCAAAGTTATTTAGACAAGTTAACCGAGAAAGCACGAAAAGTTATCTGTAGCAAATACACAGGTGATTTACTGGAATTATTCAAGGATTTGAGAGATTTCATGCCGTTTCCTGCTAATTTAGCAACCTTAGTTGCTATCAACGTGACTAAAATAGGTGTTCATAAGTTTTGCGAGTCGTCAGAGTCTGAAGCTTAGATTCCTGTAGCTGTAAAGGCTGCCCAATCGGAAGGGTGAGCAAAGGGATATGCTTGAGATAGGCGATATGTTATTGAGGCTTCAGCTTTCCTACGCTCTACTTTTGGCAGTTTACTAAGGATTTCATCAATTAGAGCCTTGTATTTAATCAGGCGTTTTTTAAACTCGTCAACAGTTAAATCTCGTAGCCGTTTCTGTGCTAGGTTGAGGGCGATCGCAATATCTCCCTCTTCTAACTGTTTATATTTTCTCAGGTTTTCATAAAACTCAATCATCAGAAAAGCAGCAGACAGTTGATCTACCTCCCAAAGGGTACTGACGACGCTAGGACTACCTGCAAACAGGAAACCACTTGGTAAACCGATATACTCATCGCTGATGCTGTTAAAATCTGTCATGCCAGTTTCACAAGCTGAGAGGATAACTAGGCGACATTGATTTAAGTCTAGAGCAAAGATTTCTCCCAGCGTCAGGTGTCCATCCGCCAAAATTAGAGCTGATTTTTCAAAGTTAAATGTAGCATGACCGAAAAAGTGGAAGCAGTGGGCAGAGCGTAGTTGTTCTGATTGAATGAGGTTAGCTTTTATTGCTTTGTCTCCAGGGAGAACATAGTCATTCGGCTGAAAATAAGGACGGATAGCTTCAACTCCAAAATCCACATAGGGACGGTCTTTAGTAGGATTTTGGATGGCAAAAAGGTGGGTAAAGTCGGGGCGTTGTCGTATTTTGGCTAGTTGTAGTAATTGGCAACTGGGAGCATAGCCTACACCTTCGGGGAAGCGATCGCATAAAAAATCACCCTTAGCCAATGGGAGGGCATGAAGAGGAAATAGGTGCAGGAAGCGATGAGGAATGAGAATGAGACGCGAGCATTTTTTAATCTCATCACAATTTATAATTCGATCAATATTTAGAATTTTAGAGAGGTGACTGAGACGAGAGGTTAGAGAATTTAGCCACTCAGTTTTAGTTTTGTTCTGGTTGTAAGTCTCTAGATACTCATTAGCCCAATTTACTAAAGCTTGCTTCTCAGGTAGGTTAGACACGTTCAGATGTTTGAGACTCTCACGGGTAATGATAAATATTTCCAAACCTGTATTAGTGATGTATAAATAAACAATTGCAATTTTGTCATTTAGGGTTTGTTGAAACTGCTCAAACTGGAAGCCAGAACCAACTGGTAGATATTTGTCTTGCAATTCATTTCGCTGGTGTCGTAGCTGTTGCAGGTGTTGTGCTAGAGTAGTTGAATTTTCGGCTTTAGCATTTTGGATCTCATATTGACCGCTAAGCTGTTCAGCATCTAAAACGCATATTGTATAGTACAATATAATGATATTTATAAAAAGTCAATGCCTACTAAAA
>NZ_JAUBSF010000004.1:172347-185526 GCF_036704615.1 Microcoleus sp. K4-B3 | reverse complement strand
GATGTTCATGCTCCTTTAATACTTGTTGAAGAGTTTCTCTTGTCTCGGCACTCAGGAAGTTTTTACTAGGCATTGACTTTTCATAAATATGGTTATATTGTATAATACAATATGCGTTTTAAATGCACAACAGCTTATCCGTTTTTGAGCCAAGTTTTGACTTTCAATATTTTTGCCAATCGCCACAATATTGTCCTGAGTTTGTACAGCATCCTTAAAAGGAATAATCGCTAAAAAAGCTGCTGCAAATAAATGCTCGTCGCTATCAAATCTAAAAGTAAGAATTGTCCGGCGGTAGCCGACTTCAATATTGGGAGGACAGCTCATTGCCGGGTAATGTTGAGCTATTTCCCTGTAAGCGGTTGCTAAAAAGATGTTGGCTGAGTGGTCTAAAAGTGCATCAACCACAATTCGCACTAATCCGGGCGTGCGATTTAAAAATTTTCTCGATTCTGAGGGCGAATTAAATTTTTTAATCTGAGTGCGATCGCCTGCGGAACTGAGGTCAACCCACTGGCAAGTAATATCATCTGCGATGATACCAAAGCGGGGAACCAAATACAGTTTTGCCCCAGTTAAATTTGCTCCTCTCAAATCAGCGCCCACCCAATCTGCATTAATCAAATTAGTTTCTGTCAAATCAGCGTGAACCAAACTAGCATTTGCTAAATTAGTATTTCTTAAATCTGCTCCGTTGAGGTTGGCTCCGCTGAATTTAGAATCGCTCAGATCTGCACCGTTGAGGTTAGCTCCGCTCAAATCAGCCCATTTGAGATTAGCTCCGCTCAAATCTGCACCGCACAAATTCGCCTGCTGCAAAGAAGCTTGTCTCATATCGGCATTGCTCAAATTGACGCCGCTAAGTTCTGCTTTCGTCAAATCCGCCCCGTGCAAATTAGCTCCTTGAAAGTTAGCTGAAGAAGCCGAAGCACCTCTGAGATTTGCACCGGAAAGATTAGCACCGCACAGGTTAGCTTGCGTCAATTTTACCTCTCTTAAATCTGCTTCAGTCAGGTTTGCGCCTGTGAAGTTAGTTTTGCTGAGTTCGCAGCGGACTAATTCGCTTCTAATCAGGGATGCTGCGATTAATTGAGCTGCACTTAAATCGGCTCTCACTAAGTTTGCTACGTTGAGACTAGCCCCGTTTAAGATTGCCCGCGAAAGATTGGTGTTGCTGAGTCTAGCCACATTCAGGTTAGCTTCGCTCAAGTTAGCTTCGCTCAAGTTAGCGCCGCTGATGTTGGTGACAAATAAGCTAGCCCGCGTTAAAATTGATTGGCTGAGGTTGATGCGGCTGAGATTAGCTTCATTCAGGTTGATTCCTGTGAAATCTCTGTCACCTTCTTTGTATCTTTTGACGATTGCAAATCGTTTGAGAAGTTCATCAGCTTCCATTCTTTTACCTGACTGAAAGGGCACTACGGTAACTTTTTTAGACCATGAATATAAATTCTCTCAAATTAATTTATAGTATTTAATCACCGAGCTGATAAAAGCTTTTGACAAATTCAACGACTGTATTTAGCGGCGGGGTTGTGAATCTTTGGGCTTTAATTGCAGGGCTGATAGAGATTTTGTTGACTCCCGGCAAATTGGTCAAGTTTCTGCCAAAGTCTGGGTGATAGTGAACCATCAAATTTTCGGCGCTGGAGTTAGACAGTACAGTTTGGGTAGGCGATTGGAAAAAATTTGACACAGGTTCGCGATCGAGGCGAACCGGCTGAATTTTCATTTCCCCTATTTTTCTCATTGTTTTGGTCAGGGTCACGTTCAATTGCACTACCAGATTTGAAACTCTGACGCCCAGGTTATTGCCACTTTGGGGTTGAATCATCTTGATCAGAGTAATGAGATTTTTCTGCGTAAATGCCGCGTCGCTAAAAGGAATAATGGCAACGAAAGCTGTGGGAAATAGTTGCTCGTCTTGGTCTATTCTAAATGAGATGATTGTGCGTCGGGAATTAACTTCTATGCTGGGAGGATTGCTCAAACCTGAGTATTGACGGGCAATCTGACGGTAGGTAGCTGCGAGGATAAAGTTAGCGTCAGGGTCTAGGGGTCGATCGACAATAATTTGAACTGTCGGGGGTGTAGCATTGAAAAACCTTTGAGATTCTTCTGGGGTAAAGCGCTGAATGTGGCTGCGATCGCCGTTAGGACTGAGGTCAACCCAATCGCAGGTAATGTCATCTGCTTTCACACCAAACCTGGAAACCGCGTAAATTTTTGCCCCCGTCAGGGCCGCCCCCGTCAAATCTGCGCCCACCCAATCAGCGTGAATCAAATTCGCTTGGGTCAAATCCGCGTGTACCAGAGTAGCGTTCAACAGGTTGACATTGCTCAAATTTGCCCCGTACAAGTTGGCCCCGCTCAATCTCGCTTCGTCGAGGTCAGCGCCGGTCAGGTTCGCCCCGCTGAGGTCAGCCCACCGGAGATTAGCGCCTCGCAAGTCAGCGCCGCTGAGGTTGGCCTGAGAAAGATTAGCTTGTCTGAGTTCGGCATTGCAGAGGTTGACTCCTCGCAAGTCTGCCCTACTGAGGTCGGCTCTGTGCAAGTTGGCCCGTTCCAAGTTGGCCGCTGTTAGGGAAGCGCCTCTGAGGTGAGATCCGCTGAGGTCGGCTTGCTCTAAATTGGCTTCTCTGAGGGTTGCTTCTCTCAAATCTGCTTCGCTGAGGTTTGCACCGCTCAAGTTGGCACTGCTGAGGTCGGCTCGGATCAGTTCGGATCTGATCATTGTAGCTTCGACGAGTTGGGCTTCGCGGAGGTCGGCTCGAATCAAGTTAGCCACGTTGAGGATAGCGCCGCTGAGGTTGGCTTTGTTGAGATTGGCACCGCTGAGTCTGGCAACATTGAGTTTGGCTTTTCTCATGTTGGCGTTTGATAGATTGGTGCCGCTCATGTTGGTGAGGCTCAAGATTGCCTCACTGAAATTAGCCCCGCTGAGATCGATCCTGCTGAGATTTGCCTCGCAAAGGAGAATGGCAGTAAAGTCTCTTTCTCCTGCTGCATATTTGGTGATGAGTTCTTCGGCATCCATGCTTTTCAATTTCCCTGATGTGTTAGCTAGAACAAAGCTTTGTTGTGCCAACCTTTAAACTAGAATAAGCATTTTTTGTAACTTGATGCAATATGCCTAGACATCTATATTGTGGAAGCCTTTTATAAAATCCAAAATGGCATTGATATTAGCTTGAGCCAATTTTGTGCTTTCGGCTAACTTGCCAGAGGTTGAGTTGCTCGGCTCGTATTTTTTTATCAAGCGCTTGCCGAAGGCTGGGTGGTGATATACGCTGAGTCTTTGGTCGCGGGAATTAATTAAGATCATCTGTGTTGGAATCTGAAAAAAATTGATGCTTTCGCCGATTTTTGGAAAAGAACTGGAAATTTTGATTTGGTCTACTTTGCTAATAGCTTGGTTGAGAGCTTTGCTGCATAATTGAACGTGTTTGGATTCTTTGACGTTAAGTTTGCCTGCATCGTGAGATTGAATCATTTTCATCAAAGCGATCAGGTTTTTTTGAGTTGTGGCGGCGTCGTTAAAAGGAATGATGGCAACGTAAGCGGTGGCAAATAATTTATCGTCGCTGTCCATTTTAAAGGCGAGTACGGTGCGCCTGGAGCTGACTTCGATCGTGGGCGGCTGACTTAAACTCGGGTATTGTTGGGCAATTTGGTAATAAGTTGCAGCTAGGGCAAAATGAGCGCCTTGATCTAAGGGCGAGTCAATCACAATCCGAACTGTGGGCAAGGTTTCGTGAAAAAATTCGTGGGTTCCTCCGGAGTTTAACCAGTAAATTTGGCTGTGGTCGCCGTTGGGGCTGAGATCGACCCACTTGCAGGTCATGCCTTCGGTTTTGATGCCGAGCCGCGAAACGGCGTGGAGTTTGGCTCCGGTTAAGGTGGCTCCGGTTAAGTCGGCTCCAATCCAGTCGGCGCGGATCAGATAGGCATTTGACAGGTCGGCGTGAACTAAACTGGCATTCAGCAAGTTGGCGTGGCAGAGGTCGGCTCGGCTGAGGTCGGCACCGCTCAATTTGGCTTCGCTGAGGTCGGCCCAGCGGAGATTGCAGCCGCTGAGGATGGCCCAGCGCAAATTGACGCCGCTGAGGTCGGCGCCGCTGAGTACGGCTTGAGTGAGGTTGGCTTGCCGCAGTTCTGTGCCTCGCAAGTCGGCGCCGCTGAGGTCGGCTCGGCTGAGGTCGGCGCCTTGCAGGTTGGCTTGTTCGAGGTTGGCTTCTGTCAAGCACGCGCCGCTGAGGTGAGCGCCTCGAAGGTTGGCTTGAGCGAGGTTGGCTCCTCGGAGGGTGGCTTCGGTGAGCGTGGCGCCGCTGAGGTTGGCGCCGCTGAGGTTGGCTCCGCTGAGTTCGGCTCGAATTAGCTCGGCTCTGATCAGTTTGGCTCCTGTGAGTGTGGCTTTTTTGAGGTCAACTCGCACTAGGTAGGCGACGTTGAGGTCGGCGTCGGTGAGGTCGGCGCCACCGAGATGGGCGCCGCTGAGTCTGGCGATGTTGAGTTTGGCACCGGTGAGATTGGCACCGGTGAGGTTGGCACCGCTCAGGTTTGCTACACTCAGATTCGCACCCTTGAGGTTGGCTCCGCTCAAGTTGACACCGCTGAGGTTGGCCTCAGTCAGGTTGATTCCGGCAAAGTTTCTTTCTCCGGCAGCATATTTTTTCAGGAGTTCCTCGACTGTCATGGGGGCGGCACCGTATCAAATATCCCCATTTTATTGCTATGAATATCGGTATTGTAGGACTGGGTTTAATTGGTGGCTCGATCGGGCTGGATTTGCGATCGCGCGGGCTTGATGTTTTTGGGGTTTCGAGTCGGCAGCAGACTTGCGATCGGGCGCAAGCTCGCGGTGTTGTCAATGAAGCCAGCATAAACCTGTCTCTGATGGCAGCAGCCGATGTGGTTTTTATTTGCACGCCGCTGGGGTCGATCGAGCCGATCGTCCGAGAGTTGGTGCCCTATCTTTCCCCTGATACTATTGTAACGGATGTCGGTTCCGTAAAAACACCCATAGTGCAGGCTGTGTCTTCTCTGTGGCCGAATTTTGTAGGGGGACACCCGATGGCGGGGACTGCTGAAAGCGGAATCGAGGCGGCGGTAAAGGATTTGTTTGTGGGCCGGCCTTATGTGGTGACGCCGCAGGCTCAAACGCCGGCGCTTGCGGTGGATAAGGTTGAGGAGATTGCACGATCGCTGGGTGCTAAAGTTTACCGATGTGAGCCGGAAGAGCACGATCGATCTGTGGCTTGGATTTCTCATTTGCCGCTCATGGCGAGCGCGACGCTGGTTGCTGCCTGCGATCGAGAGAGCGATCGGGATATTGTTAATTTAGCCCAACATTTGGCGAGTTCGGGTTTTCGGGACACGAGCCGCGTTGGCGGCGGCAATCCCGAACTGGGAGTGATGGTGGCGAAGTACAATCGAGAGGAATTGTTGCGATCGCTCTCTATTTACCGCGACAGTCTCGACGAGTTCATCAGCGATATCGAAGCCGAAAATTGGCAAGCTCTCGAACACAAGCTGAAGCTGACTCAACAAGCGAGACAGAATTACAAATTGTGAGCCAAAAATTACTTAAAACGGTTCCCGTCTAGATTATGATTTGTGGACGCCTATATATTGAGTTTCAATGTACACTTATTCTCGGATCAAGCGATTTTTACTGGGTGAATCTCTTCCCACTAGCGCATCTATTCATGAACGGCTGAGCAACGCTACTGGACTAGCTGTTCTGGCTTCCGATGCACTTTCGTCTGTTGCCTACGCTACTCAAGAAACTCTGCTCGTGCTGTTACTAGCGGGGAGTAGTAGTTTGAGTTTTTCGCTGCCTATTTCTGGAATTATTATTTTACTGTTGGCGATCGTGGCACTGTCTTACCGACAGACAATTAAAGCGTACCCCAACGGCGGCGGTGCTTACATGGTAGCGCGAGAAAACTTGGGTATTTATCCCGGTTTGATCGCAGCAGCTTCGCTGATGATTGATTACATCCTCACCGTAACAGTGAGTATTTCGGCTGGCGTTGCGGCTTTGACTTCAGCAGTTCCCTCGCTGCACCCCTACACAGTTGAACTGTGCTTAGTTTTTATTGTCCTAATCATGTTTGCCAATCTCAGGGGATTGCGGGAATCTGGCAATATATTTATGGTGCCCACCTATGCGTTTCTCGTTGGCATTTTTGTTTTGATTGGCTGCGGTTTATTCCAACAGGCAACAGGTCATGTTTTGCCGACATTACAAAATATTCCAGCTAAGGAACCTTTGGGATTATTTCTGCTGGCGCGGGCCTTTGCGGCGGGCTGTACAGCCCTGACTGGAGTTGAAGCCATATCAGACGGGGTGTTGGCTTTTAAGCCTCCTGAATGGAAAAATGCGCGCCTGACTTTGAGCTATATGGGGGGAATTCTGGGAGCGATGTTTTTGGGGATTAGTTACTTGGCTCATATTTATCAGGTGATTCCTACAGAACATGAAACGCTCCTTTCTGTGTTAGGGAAACAGATTTTTGGTGTCGGTATATTTTATTACTATTTGCAGGCAGCAACTCTGTTAATTTTGCTGTTGGCGGCGAATACGAGTTATGCTGATTTTCCGCGACTTTGTTATTTTTTGGCGCGGGACGGGTTTTTGCCGAGGCAATTGTCGCTGTTGGGCGATCGCCTGGTTTATTCTAATGGCATTAATCTGCTAAGCTTCTGCGCTGCTCTTTTAATTATCATCTTTCGAGGCGATACGAGCGCGGTGCTTCCCCTGTATGCGGTTGGAGTTTTCACTTCTTTTACTCTCTCCCAATCGGGAATGGTAATTCACTGGTTTAAGGAGCGAGGTAAAGGTTGGCAAGTTAGTGCTGTGATGAACGGTATTGGTGCAGTAGCAACAACGGGAGTTTTGGCTGTAATTCTCGCTACAAAATTTCTTTTGGGAGCTTGGGTTGTCGTAGTAACTATTCCGATCGTAGTCAGTCTATTTTTAGCTATTCACCGACACTATCGGTATGTAGCGGCTCGCTTGAGCATTCAGGGAATAGAACCGAGGTCTTATCTTCGCCGACCAAGGGTTAAGGAGGTGACACATCCGGCAGTGGTGTTAGTCGGGCAGTTGCACCGGGGAACTTTCGAGGCCCTCGATTACGCTCGTTTAATTGCTGATGAAGTTGTGGCAGTTCACGTGGATATTGGTTTGACCGATCGAGAAAAATTACAAGTAGCTTGGCAAGATTTGCACTCAGACATTCCTTTGGAAATTCTGGACTCGCCTTACCGTTCTGTTGGTGAGGCTTTGACTCACTTTTTGACTTTGTTTGAAGAGCAGCGACCGGGAGTATATTTAACGCTGATCATTCCGGCTTTTGTGACGCGAAATTGGTGGGAGGGACTGCTGCACAATCAAACTGCTTTCTTTTTGAAAGCGGCTTTGCGGGCTAAAAAAAGTCGGGTTGTAACAACGGTTAGATATTATCTTTAAGTGGGGATGGGCAACCACGGGGGATTGCCCCTACTTCCTCGCAATGAAGACTGGGATGCGGTCGAACGCGCTGGCCCAAGAAACCCGGTTTCTTCGCAAAATCTTTGGTTTGGATGCGATTTTTATAGGCAGAAACCGGGTTTCTGACACCGCTCGATCAATCATATATATTTATTAAAATTTTAAGGAAATGGTTGACAAATCAGAAATGATATGTCATAAATTCAGTCATTAGACAAGTTGCCTTTCAACTTATCTTGAAAAAGATTGCGGCTGCTGAACCCAAGTCTTTTTTTTCCTAAAAAATCTCTTCAACTCCTGGGGGTTGCTATGCAACCCGCAACAGACTATTTATGCAGCAGCCAAAAAACTTGAACAGGCTTTTGCGAGCTTTGTCTCGGCAAGGTCTGGATGTTACTTACAACAACAAAGTCTACTCTATTTCTCTCAATAGTTCTTTCAATGAACACTGGCAAGATGCCAGTGCTACAACAGCAGAAGTTTTGCTCCCACAGGATTTTCCGGTGGAAGCAAAGGCCCTCAAACAGTTAGCAAGTTTGGCCAATGTTCGACACCCTCAAGGCGGCTGCGTTTGCCGCGCTTGCGCTACTCCTGATTTCCATCCGGGGGATTCGGGGGTGGCGATCGGCTCTATTGTAGAAACAGCAGGAATGGTGATTCCGGCGGCCACCGGTTCCGATATTAACTGCGGGATGCGGTTACACGTTGCGGATTTGTCGATCGAACAATTCCTCAGTCAGCGCGATCGATTTGTAGAATTGCTCAAAGGCGATTATTTCTTCGGTACTCGCGATGTCAGCATGACTGCAAAAACTGCTCGCGCGATGTTCCAACACGGGATTCCCGGATGGCTGGATGCTTTGCGGGACAAGCCAACCGGCAGCGCGGCTAATTCGGATTTCGAGCAGTTGGCGACTGAGTGCAATCGCACTTTCCTCGGCGGTTCCATGAATGGCGATGTGAAATGGGCTCCCGAAGAATTAGTCCCAAACGACGGCTTAGTCAGGGATGGCGGCTTAGGTACTATCGGCGGCGGCAATCACTTTGTCGAAATTCAAGTGGTTGAGGAAGTTATCGATCGAGCTACGGCTTATACTTGGGGAGTTCGATCGGGACAAATCGCTTTCATGATTCACTCGGGTTCGCGGAATGTCGGCAAATACATCGGCGGAATGTGGCGAGATCGAGCTTGCGAAGCCTGGTCGAAAACTCTGAAACATCCTGAATCCGGGCTTTTTCCGCTGTCTGTTGCAGCAAATCCCGAACTTGTGAGCAGCTACCTGCAAGCGGAAGCAACAGCCGCTAACTACGGTTTTATCAACCGTTTGCTGCTAGCAGAATTTCTGCGGTTGCGTTTGCGGCAAGTTTTCGGCGATGTCGAAGCTCCCTTAGTATACGATGTGCCTCACAATATCACCTTAGCTGAAGGTGCCGGCTGGGTAACGCGCAAAGGCGCTTGTCCCGCACATTTGGGCCAGCCTGTAATTGTACCGGGTTCAATGGGCGCGCCGTCTTATTTGCTGGTTGGGAAGGGGAACGATCGATTTTTGCGATCGGCTTCTCACGGTGCAGGAAGGGCGCGATCGCGCTTCGATATGAGTCGCAAAGGTGTTGACAAAACTGACTCCGCTTTGGGATTAACCGGCGTAGATTGCATTACCTGGCGCGAAGAACGCAGAATCGAAGAAGCACCGGCAGCTTACAAGCCTATTCAACCAGTAATTGACGTTCAAGTTGAGGCGCAAATAGTTGGTGTAGTCGCTAAAATGAAGCCAGTGTTAACGTTTAAAGCCTAGGAACGGGGCTTTTGAGAATTAAAAATTAAACAAGGGTAAGGTGCGCGCCGAGCACCCTACTAATTTTTAATTCTCTGCCCTATTTCTGATGCCCCATGCCCTATGAATGATTTTCAAGCATCACCAAATCCATCAAAACCTGTCCATCCCCTAAAGCGGCTGCTGAAGTACGGCCGCCGCTACCGTCTGAAAGCTTGGCTGGCAAGTATCTGTTCGCTGCTGAATAAATTCTTTGATTTAGCGCCACCAGCATTAATCGGTATTGCCGTTGATGTGGTGGTGAAACAGCAAGATTCTATCCTCGCTCAGTGGGGCATAAAAGATGTTTTTTGGCAACTGGCAATTATTACTTTTTTGAGTTTGATTGTTTGGACGTTGGAATCTGTTTTTGAATATGCCTATGATTATTTGTGGCGCAATTTGGCTCAGGATATCGAACACGATTTGCGTCTGGAAGCTTACAGCCATTTGCAGGAATTAGAATTAGCTTATTTTGAAGAACGCAGCACGGGCGGTTTGATTTCTATTCTCAACGATGATATCAATCAACTCGAACGTTTTTTGGACGACGGCGCTAATGAGGTGATTCAGGTAATGACAACGGTTGTTGTGATTGGTGCGGCTTTTTTTGCTGCATCTCCTGGTGTTGCTGGGCTGTCAATGCTGCCGATACCTTTTATTATTTGGGGTTCGATCGCTTTTCAAGATCGCCTCGCTCCTCTCTATGCTGATGTGCGGGAAAAGGTGAGTTTTCTGAACGGGCAACTGTCGAATAATTTGATGGGAATTACTACTATTAAAAGTTTTACTTCCGAAGATTATGAAATTCAGCGCATCGAAGCACAAAGCCAAGCTTACCGCCAAAGCAACCGACGGGCGATCGCACTTTCGGCTGCTTTTATTCCGCTGATTCGGGTTGTGATTTTCTTGGGGTTTATTGCAACGCTATTTCTGGGCGGTTTGGAGGTGGTGGCGGGCCGGTTGTCTGTGGGAACTTACAGCGTTTTGGTGTTTTTGACCCAGCGGTTGCTGTGGCCGCTGACTCGCCTGGGAGATACTCTGGATCAATACCAGCGCGCCATGGCTTCTACTAATCGGGTGATGAATTTGTTGGATACTCCGATCGCAATTCACACGGGTGATATTCGGCGGCCAGTTAGTTCGATTAAGGGTGAGCTAGAATTTAAAAATGTTACTTTTTCTTACAATCAAAGAAAGCCGATTTTGCAGTATTTTTCCCTGACTCTGCCTGCCGGAAAAACTACTGCGATTGTTGGCGCTACTGGTTCGGGAAAAAGTACGCTGGTGAAACTCATCTTGAGGCTGTACGAGGTACAGTACGGCAATATTTATCTCGACGGTATAGAATTAAATAACCTGAATTTAAAAGATTTGCGCAGAGCGATCGGATTGGTGAGTCAAGATGTGTTTTTGTTTCACGGTACGGTGGCAGAAAATATTGCTTACGGCAGTTTTGAGGCAAGCAATCGAGAGATAGTAAATGCTGCTAAAATTGCGGAGGCTCACGAGTTTATTTCGCAATTGCCCGACGGTTACAACACTATTGTAGGGGAACGCGGTCAAAAATTGTCGGGGGGGCAGCGGCAGCGAATAGCAATTGCACGGGCTGTTTTGAAGAATCCGCCGATTTTGATCCTTGACGAAGCTACTTCAGCGGTGGATAACGAGACGGAGGCGGCAATTCAGCGATCGCTCGAACGGATTACCAAGAATCGCACTACAATTGCGATCGCCCACCGTCTTTCTACTGTCCGCAATGCCGATTGCATTTGTGTCATGGAAGAGGGGCTAGTGGTAGAATCGGGGCAGCACGAACAACTGATCGAACAGGACGGAGTTTATGCGGCGCTCTGGCGCGTGCAATCTGGTATAAGATAGAAACGCAGCGGTTTTGGGTAATTGGGAATTGGTAATTAGTAATTGCTAATATCATGTCTGGTCGCATCATAACTATATCGGTGGGGCGGGTTTATGAGATAATTAGTTTGACACGTAGATTGTTGGTAAAAGCCGCCCTTACGAGATCTAAAATTATCCTTTCGCGAATCAACCAGACATGATATAATTGGTAATTTAAATTATAACTAATGACAACTGCCAACTGACAAGTGACTGCTGACTGTAAAATATTAGTTTATACAAACAAGAAGAGAAAATGTTTCTATTTGATAGCCCTGAGTCCAAACCCAACGAAAATAGCTGGAGCCGCAAATTAGATAAATTCGTGAAAGCTAATCAACATGAATTGGCCGCTTTGGCTTGGGGGCTATTTCTGGAAAGGGGAGAGGAAAGCGAGGAGATTTTGGCAATTGATATTGCAGAAACTGCGCGTTTTGTGTATTGTAAGAAAGAGGCGGTTGAGGAGTTGAACCGTCAAGTGAGAAGTCATATTCAGGAAGTTGTAGGTGTGTTGAATGCTCACAAACCTGAGAAAGAAGTGGCGATTTTGGCGATCGGGGAAGGTCAAATTAAGTTGATTCTTTTTGAACCTAAGCCTGAACCTCCTGTTTGTTTTGAGGAAGCCGCAACAGATGTTGATACATTGTTGGCTAAGCTCGAACAGCAGATGGTTGAATGTATGAAATGATAAGATTACTCGGCGATTGAAATCGCGTCTACACAAACGAAGTCCGAGCAGAGGGGGACTAAGAAATGAAAGGAGTATTTAAGCCTCATTTAGTATCAGTTGTCCGAGGGCTTGGATGACGCTGGAACGGACTTCTGGCGAGGTGTCTTTGAAGGCTTTAACTAATATGGGCGCGATGGCGACATCTCCTATTTTTCCCAGTGATTCTGCTCCTTTCGCCCTGAGAGCGGGGCGGGCATCCTCTAGGGCGGTGCACAAGGTTTCTAGCACCATCTGATAGTATGCGGGATTTTGAATCATGCTGTGAGCCTCCGGTTTGCATAGAGCTTACTGCTGTTTTATTTTACATCTTGCATCTCTGTCAGGAACAGGCATCTTGCCTGTTCCACAAAAAGTAAATTTTCTTCTGGGGTGGGCGTCTCGCCCGCCGTGAAAGCCTTATTAAAAATGTTGCAATATTTCAGCAAACTTTTGGGTTGGCTGGCTAGTTCACGTCTTCGGATATCCCTTCGAGGAAGCCAACAAATCCTTTTACCCAGGGGCTTGATTCGGCGAAGTGTTCGCCAACTTTCACGGCTGCTTTTTTGCCACCGTTGCAAAGTCGTTTGACGCTGATTACGTTTTGCCACTCGATGGGTTTTTGCTCTTTGATTTCCTTAAATTCTGCATCAATAATATTGCGTGCTTGTTGCTCGTCTTGCACATTAGTATATTTTTTTTCCAATGCCTGAATGATTTGCACCACTGCATTCAGTGCAGCTTCAGGGGAGGATTGCGGGGTGGCTTCGATTTTTTGAATAACCTTGGGATTGCTGTTTTCAGCGGCATAGTTAACGCCTATGGTGGCATTTTGTTGGTGGAAGATGGGTGGTTCGGGAGACATTAGTTTGAATTCCTCGACTGAGTGTATGTATACGTTAGCAGAAGGAGTCGCCGGATGCTTGCCACTTTCCGGGAGTAGGGACAACTGACGAATCTCGTATTTGTAGTATTTGCAGGCGCCTTGGATGACGAGGATGAGAGGGTGAACTTCTTTGCGGGATTTGGAGGGGATTAAGGTAAGGAGGTGGGGGAGATGGGGGGCGACTTTCTCTGCGTGCTGCTTAGCGATTTTGCCTAAGGCATCTGCCGCGATCCTACGCACATCAGAGTTTGAATGTTCAACGAGTTTAAGTAATCCCGGAATCGCCTGAGCGTCACCGATTTTGCCTAAGGCATCTGCCGCGATCCTACGCACATCAGAGTTTGAATGTTCAACGAGTTTAAGTAATCCCGGA